>CAMPBJ010000088.1 GCA_946637575.1 uncultured Clostridia bacterium
TTCTTTTCTAAAGGCTTATTCTCGGAAACTTCTTCTTTAACTTCTTCCGTTTTTGCGTCGGCAACGACTTCTTCTTTAACTTCTTCCGCTACCGTATTCTCGGGAGCAACCGTTTCTTCCTTCACTTCAGCAACTTCTTCGTTTGCGGAAACTTCAGTTTTAACGATTTCTTCTGTAACTTTTTCCATGTTTTGGACAACCTTTTGGAACTGCTCGATAGGCGTCGAAGCGCCGAGCACTATTCCTACCTTATAAAAATTTTTTAGTTTCAAGTAATCAAACGAGTCGGGCTCGCAAAGTCTGAATACGTTCTTGCAATACTTAGACGCGATTTCAAACAACTTTGCAGTATTGTTGCTGTTTGCTCCGCCTAAGACCAAAACCGCGTCGCTCCGTTTTGCGATTATCTCCGTTTCCTTTTGACGCTCTGTTGTAGTATAGCAAATAGTTTTGAAAATATCAACTGTTTTTAATCCTTTAGACGCAAAAAAATTAACAATTTTATCAAATTTTTTCTCTTCAAAGGTTGTTTGAACTACGACGCAGACTTTGTCGGCGTCAATTTTTGTTGCGTCGGCTTCCGAGTCAATAATAATCGCGTTATTGTCGCACCAACCGTTGATACCTTTTACTTCGGGGTGGTTTTTGTCGCCTACAATAACGATCTTATATCCGCGATCGTGATATTCCCTGACTTTTTTGTGTATCTCTTCAACGAACGGACAAGTGCAGTCAACAAGGTTAAGTCCAAGTATCTCCGCCGTTTTAAAAGTCGACTCCGGTTCACCGTGAGTCCTAATTAAAACCGTGTCGCCGCGATTTAACATTTTATCGTAAAGCGAATCGACGCGAACGATCCCGCGTTTTTGCAGATCTTCGTTCACCTTGTCGTTATGTATAATTTCACCTAAAACGAAGTTGTTTTCGCCTTTAAGCGAAAGCGCCGTATCGATCGCGCGCTTAACACCGAAACAAAAACCGCTCCTTTTTCCTACGTAAACGATCATTTCTTTTTCCGTCTTTTATTGTTTTTCATTTCGATAAGCGCGTCTTGCTCGGAGAGCATGGCGTTTTTAATTACCTCGTCGAGTTCCTCAATCTCTTTCGAGCCGATTTTTTTATCGTAATAATCGTCAAAAGTTATGGGTTTACCGATTATTATATCAACGCCCGAAAATAACTTCGCCTTTTTACGCATCATTACGGGAAGAATCGGACATTTTGCCTTTATGGCAAACATTGCAGATCCGCCTTTAAGCGGAAGAAGTCTTTCTTTGGTTTTGTTCCTCGTTCCTTCGGGAAATATAACGAGAACACCCCCGTCTTTTAAAACTTTCGTAGATTTAAAAAGAGAAGAGAGAGAAGGATTTGCCCTATTTATGGGAATTGCGCCGAAAGACCTTATAAATCCGCCGACGATCTTGGTCTTAAACAATTCTTCCTTCGCTAAAAAATACGAGTTTTCAGGGAAAATACGCTTTATGAACCCGCAATCTATCGTTCTGTAATGGTTACAAACGACAACGAAAGGCTTGTCGGGAATATTCTCTTTATTGTATACTTTCTGCGGATAAAAAAAACCGAAAACCCGAAGAATTAAACGCTGAAAAAAATTCACCTTATTTTTCTCCGTTAATAATACTTAAAATCCTGTTAACAACCGCGTCGATTGTCATAAACGACGTATCGATCAAAATTGCGTCTTCAGCCTGCCTTAAAGGCGCAAAGTCGCGGTTTTTATCATTAAAGTCGCGTTGTTCGATTTCTTTTTTAAGTTCTTCATAATCCACCTCGTGCCCTTTAAGTTTAAGTTCCTTGTACCTTCTGTCAGCCCTGACTTCCACGCTTGCGGTTATGTAGAACTTAAAGTCCGCGTCGGGCAGCACGAAAGTGCCTATATCTCTTCCGTCCAAAACGCAGGACATTTTTTGAGCGATCTTCCTTTGCATATCCACCATTTTAAGTCTTACGCACTTTAAACTTGAAACGTTCGACGCAGCCATAGAAACGTGCGGTTCTCTTATTTTTTCGGAAACGTCAACTCCGTCCAAAAAGGTCCTTTGCGCTCCGTTTTCGTATTTAATTTCGATGTTTATATCGTTGATAAACGTAGAAACGCCCTTTTCGTCGAAAGTATCGATCCCAAGCGACAAGCATTTTAACGCGCACGCTCTATACATCGCGCCCGTATCGAGATATAAAATATCGAGATCGTGCGAAAGCCTTTTTGCAACGGTACTTTTACCGCTGCCGGACGGACCGTCCAAAGCGATTTTAATGATTTTATCCATAATTTCTCCTTTTTACATACAAAAAAATAAATATCAGGCGTTACGCCCTGCTTGTGCGCCGGTAGAAAAGGCGGTCTGCATATTAAATCCGCCGGTAAAGCAGTCGACGTCCAACACTTCCCCCGCAAAAAAAAGTCCTTTAACGAGTTTACTTTCCATCGTTTTCGGGTTAACTTCCGAAACGGAAACGCCACCGCTGGTTACGATCGCCTCATCTATTGGTCTAAAACCTTTAACTCCGAATTGAAGATTTTTCAACACTTCTATTATGGATTTGCGATCTTCCCTTGTAACGACAGAGCAAGACTTATCGTTATCGACCTTGGCGCGCTTTAAAACAAGGTTAGCAAGTTCTTTCGGCAACATTGATCGTACGGCATTAAATACGGTTTTATCTTTGTTTGCCGAAAGTTCGCGGAGCAATCTGGCGTCTAACGTTTCCCTGTCAAGAGCGGGTTTTAAGTCAATAGAGATGGTTACGTTAGTATAGTCCGACTTGTTTATAACGGAAGAACAAGATAAGACGATAGGACCGCTTATTCCAAAGTGAGTAAACAGCATCTCACCAAAATCGCTGTAAAGTGTTTTCCCGTTTAACACGGCGCAAATACTGACGTTTTTTAATGAAATGCCTTGAAGCGCAAGATAATCCGCGCCCAAAAGTTCTATACCGGAAAGCGCAGGTTTTAACGCTACAATACTATGACCAAAAGACCTTGCAAACGCATATCCGTCGCCCGTACTTCCGGTTGACGGATAGGATAAACCGCCGGTACATACTATAACGCTGTCAAATAAATAGTTTTTATCCGCCGTTTTAAGACCGCAAACTCTACCGTCTTTTACCGTAATTTCTTTGACTTCTGTATTTAAGAGCACGTTTACGCCGAGTTTATTTATCGCTTTTTCAAGTGTTTTCGTAACGTCGCTTGCCTTGTCGCTTACAGGAAACAACCTTTTACCGCGTTCGGTTTTTAATTTTAATCCATTACTTTCAAAAAACTCTTTAACGCTACGCGGAGGAAAATTATAAATCGCGCTGTACATAAACTTGGAGTTAGTTACGACGTTATTTAAGTATTCTTTCTCATCGCAGTCGTTAGAAAGATTACAGCGGCCTTTACCCGTTATGTAGATCTTTTTCCCGAGTTTTTCGTTCTTTTCAAAAAGCGTTACTTCGTTTCCGGAAAGTGCTGAAAAATAAGAGGCAAAAAGCCCCGAAGCGCCACCGCCGATTATCGCTATTTTTCTTTTAACGCAATTTATGTCTGTCATAATCTTACTTGTTTTTATCAGATTTTTTCTTACTTTTTATCTTAAATAGTTTTTCAATTTTATCGCTGTGCTTATACACCATAAAACATATAAATAAAACGCCTACAATAAGCACCGCCCATATAAGAATCCCCCACCATGTGGTATATGGAATAAAACTGTTATTTAGTGAATAACAGGTCGATACGACCGATATTACTCTCGTTATAAAAATCATAACAGTAAAGTAAAGCGGGCTCATCGACGTAATCCCCGCGACAAAACATAAAACGTCGTCCGGGAAAAAAGGGAATAAAAACATTACCGTTAAAACGATTCTATCTTTTCCCCTGATTTTATAGATCCATTTATCTAATTCTTCTTTCCCTACAAGCCAACTCGCGACCTTTACCCCGAAAACCTTACCTATAAAGAAAGCGACTAAAGATCCGAGAAAAATACCGATAAAACTGTAAATTGCGGCATAAAGCGGACCGAAGAGCAACACCCCAGCCCCCGTCGTGATAAAAGCCGGTATCGGCAGAACCGCAACTTGCAGAAATTGTATCAGTATAAAGAGCAGGACTGCCGACGCACCGAAAGACGCGATATAATCCCTGAAACTTTCGACCGAATTTATTTTATCTGATAGTCCCGAGATCCTAAAAAGGTACAAAACAAATATAATCGCAAAGTACAGTACGGTAAGGAGTATAAAAATCTTATATAAAAACTTCTTGTCGTCGGCGTAAAACACAACGGTAAGCACAGTTAAAACTATTGAAAAGGCTACGGCAATCGCGGTAAAAAGCGCAGAATTTTCAGTAATTAAATCTATACCGCAAGACTCAATATAAAGAGCGGCAAAAACGGTCGCCGAAATACCCATTAAACATATAAATACTATAGTAAAAATCTTTTTTATCACGTCGATTCTTTTCATCTACTATATATTATATAGATTAAATTATAAAATAACCCGTTAATTTTCCGTTATCCTGCTTTTATATTCGTTTACCGCGATCTCGTCGCACCGGTTGTTGTACTCGTTATCCGAGTGTCCCTTTACTTTAATCAACTCTATATTGTGAATAATATAGAGATCGAGAAGTTTTTTCCACAAATCTACGTTCTTAACGTCGCTTTTATCTGCGGTTTTCCAGCCG
>CAMPBJ010000089.1 GCA_946637575.1 uncultured Clostridia bacterium
ATGTATTAAGCACACCGCCAGCGTTCGTCCTGAGCCAGAATCAAACTCTTGAGTTTAATGATTTAAAGCCGAGCCCGAAGACTCAACTGCTCTAACGAATTTCGCTTTATTTTGCGTATTGTCATCTTTAATGACTGTTTTTAAAGTACATATTTCATACTTCAAAGATTTTGACAGAAACTTTCAAAATAACTATTATTTTGTCTTATTTCCTTCTATTCAATTTTTAAACAACCTCCGTCAACTTCGGTTGACGTTTGCCACCCTTTCGGGCGACAGCCTACTTATAATAACACAAGCACCCTTATTAGTCAAGCAATTTTCGGCATTTTTTAAAGTTTTTTTTATCTTTTTTTTCAAACTTTTTTCTGCCACAAAATATTGCGTTTGATCGTTTTTCGGACACAATATTTTGTTTTTTAAGAATTGCAAATCGCTTGTATTTATCCTATGATCAGGCGTTTTGTACGCCTCATTTCGCAGGTAATTGTGATTATATATTAAAATCTTGATAAGGTCAAGCGTTTTTTAATTGTTTTTAAAACTTTTTTCGACTTTTTTTATTTAACCGAAAAACAGGCGGAAACGCTACCGTTTCCGCCTGTTTTTCTATATTATATATCGTTTTATTCGCCTAAAAGAACAGATAAGAGTTTCGCTTTTTGTTCCGCCGTGATCTCGGAAGTGTTGATGGCGTTTCTGATCTCCGCCTCCTCGGTTTCGCTTACGTTGACGAGACCGCCGTTGAAGTTGTCGCCGATAACGTTGACTATGACTTCGTTATTGATAAACGCGTCTACGATGACTTTTGCGTTTTCGGAGTTGATGGTCTTGCTTTCCTCGGTATTGACTTCCGCGATAACGACGATAGCGTCGCCTATCGAGCCGAAGTCAACGTCGGAGAACGAGAAGTCTTCGGGGAGATATTCCGCGATGTCCTGAACGTCCGAACCCGATACGACTTGCGCGAGGTCTTTTATAAGACCGTCGATAAGTTCGGTTGCGCTATCGCTTAAGTTTTCGACGAGAGTATCCATTTCTTTAAGGCTGTCCCTAACCTGGTTCGCAATTTCGACGGTAATTTCGCCGTTTGAGCTTACTTCGCTCATCTTTTCGGTGATCAAAGTAACTTCTGCCGCGAATTTAGAACCGGTAACCACAACGTCGACGGCAGCGGAAAGGGAGATCGCCTTTTGCTCGTTAGCGGAGTTCTGATAAGAACCGGTCGAAAGCATTTCGAAGTACCAGTTGCCCGCCGCAGAATAGATCTTGCAGTAGGGGGACTCCACGTACTTATCGAGACCGACGTTTTCGGGGATCTTGACCGCCTGCTGGCCGTTTACTTCCACTTTCGATAAGTCGTACGTCTTAACCAAAAGTCCGTTTAACGGAGCAAGGACTACGAACGCAACGAGTGCGCCTTGGATAAGCCCGATTATCATGCCGATAAATCTGTGCTGACGAACGCGGATACCGCTGTCTTTAAGTTTTCTGTCGCTGCCGAAGAAGATCAACTTGAATAACGGGAAGATTATCATCCAGGTAACGAGTTGCAAGCCGAAGAAAATAACGAAGTAGCAGCCGAGCGAGATAATGATGTTTACGAGCGCGGTTACAAGATTTTTAATGCTTTCCTGTTCTGCGCCGCTTGCAAGTGCTTCTTCGATTAACATCGTTATCGTTTTACCCTGAATCTCGATGCCCTTCACCGTTTCGACGAAAGTGTTGCGGAGCAAGAACGCCGCGACCACGCATGCAAGTACGATAACGAATCTTAAAACGGATCTCTTTGCGCCCCTTATTATACCTAAAATAATTCCTAAAACAAGGCACAGCCCGGTAAACCCGAGCACACCTATGCTTATGTACCCTAAACTTTCCATAAATTCTCCTAATTCCTCCTATGTAATGCTTATTGCATTATATACGTTATTATAACCGCAATTTTTCACCTTGTCAAGTGCCTTTATTATATTAGTTTACCGCTAAATCAGACGGCATATAAACATTATATAATGTATAATACGCGCGGTCGTTAAACTTTTTTCACTTCCACAAGTTTCGAGTCGTCGTAGATAAGGTGGTAGTCGTGCTTTTCGTTATTCTTTATATCGTTTAAGAACACGCGAAGGTCGGCGATTACGCCGTAATTCTTTTTATCGAGCACCCACTCTATCGGTTTTAAGTCGATAATGCCCTCTTCGGTCGAAAACGGGAAGTTCTTTCCCGTATTTTTCACTTCCGCCTTAAATGCGTATCCCACTTCGTCGTCGTAATTCCAGGTAAACCGCGAAATGCGTTCGGGCGAAGAGACGGAAATACCGCTCTCCTCGAACACTTCGCGGACGCATGCGTCTTCCGGCGTTTCGCCTTTTTCGACTTTGCCGCCCACGGCGTTCCACATACCCATAAACGGCGACTTGTTGCGATTTATAAGCAAAACCCCGTCGCCTGCAATAACGAAACAAATAACCGCTTCTCTCATAATCCCTGGTTCAAACCTTCCTCCGCCGCTTTGGTGTTTATGTCGCTTAACACTTTGAGTTCGTAGAACTTTCCGCGCTTTGCCATAAGTTCATTATAGTCGCCTATCTCGACGATCCTGCCTTCTTCCATGACGACGATCCTGTCCGCCCCCCTTATCGTTGAGAGCCTGTGCGCGACGATGAAAGTCGTTCTCCCCTTTACCGACTCGGAAATCGCCTTTTGCACGTGGAACTCCGAAACGTTGTCGAGCGCGCTCGTCGCTTCGTCTAAAATAAGGATCTTCGGGTTTCTTATGAGCGCACGCGCGATCGTAACTCTCTGCCGTTGTCCGCCCGAAAGTTTATCCCCGCGCTCCCCGACGTTCGTATCTATCCCGTTCGGCAGTTCGGGCAGGAATTCGTCTACGTTCGCAAGCGAAACGACTCTTTTAACGTCTTCGTCCGTATACTTGTCAAGTCCGTAAGTTATATTGTCCTTTATCGTACCCGAAAACAGCACCGCGTTCTGCGGAACGACCGAAATGTTGTGCCTGTATTCGCTTAAATTGTAGTCATCGATAGATTTTCCGTCGATAAAGAGTTTACCGGAAGTCGGTTTTAAAAGACCTATCACCATATTCACGAGCGTAGTTTTCCCCGAACCCGAAGAACCGACGATCGCAATGCACTCGCCCTTTTTAACGTCGAGCGACACGTCGGAAAGCACCGCCTTATGAGAACCCGGATAGTGGTAGCATACGTGGTCGAACTTAACGTTCCCCTCTATTCTCTCAAACTCGGACTTGCCGAGACTGATCTCAACGTCCTTCGCGTTCATAAGTTCGGAAAGAGAGTTCGCTCCTTCGACGCCCGTCGCAATCTGCGGATAAATGGCGATAAGCGAACTTACGTAAGAACTTATCGTGGTAAACAGCGACTGATACAACACGACGTCGCCTATCTCGATAACGCGGTTAAGCGCAAGGAACACGCAGAACACGACGCAGACCGCGCCGAGCAGAGTGTTGACCACCCAGTTAAGCGCGCCGAAATGCCCTATCGTCCTGTCGAGCGAAACGCCGGAGTTTTCGACCTTGGATATGTACGCGCGCACAGAGTTGTACTCGGTGGCTTCAAGTCCGTGCGCCTTTATGACGGGCATCATCTCGATCATCGTGGTGATACGCGCACCCATGTTTTCGTTGTTTAAGCGGAACTCCCGCGCTTTCGTCTTTATCTTCTTTCTGAAAAGGAAAGACATGCCTACGTTTATCGGGATAACGAGAAGGAAAAAGAGCGAAACGTAACCGCTTTTGACAAAGGCAACGACCGTCGCCATTATAACGGATATTACGTTAGTGAACACGTTGTGTACGAGAAGATTAAAAAAGGTGTCGAACGACTCCGTGTCGCGCAAAAATTTAGACTGGATCTTTCCGGACTCCATATCCTTGTGATATGTGATAGAAAGACCTTGCAGTTTCTTTATGACCGCGCTCTTTACCCCCGCGCTCGTGCGCCTGAGCATCTTGGACGCAACGTAAAAGCGAAGACGCGTCGTCGGAACGTTTAACAGAATAAAGAAAACTATCACGGCGGAGTCGGTCGCGATGCGGATCATAATGTCCGAAGTCGCACCCACGTTTTCGGCGATCGCCACCGTCGCCACGTTGATTATATCCGAAATAAAGAGCGGGGTTATAATAACGGGCGAAAATTGTACGATATATATAAGACAGGATAAGAGTATCGGCCAGATATTTAAGGCGATAAGTTTTGAAATGAATTTGTTCTTTACCTTTCCGTTTTTAACGACTTCTTCAGAAAAAAGATGGTCGTAATCGGGAATAAACCCGGCCGCCCGTTCGTTTTTTGCCTTACCCATAACTCTCCTTAAAAATCAAGGCTTAACCTATATCTCGGTTAAGCCTTAACTATCAAGCAAATTGTACCACCGCACTAAATAAAAGTCAACTTTTAAAACGCTCGGTCGCACGTATATTTAATTGTTTTAATCTTCTCTACCAAGTAAATAATCTGCGGAAACGTCGAAATAATCCGCAATTTCTTTAAGCGCGTCCAAATCCGGCTCTCGGCTACCGGTTTCCCAAAAACTGACAGTTTGATTGCAAACGCCTAAAATCTCACCGAGTTTTCTTTGCGACAACCCCTTTTCAATTCTTAATTCTTTCAGTTTTTCACCAAAACAATTACCTTTCATAAG
>CAMPBJ010000090.1 GCA_946637575.1 uncultured Clostridia bacterium
AAGATAAGGGACGTTTTAAACGAGGGTGAAGTCGTAAAGATAACGGGCAGAGTGCAGATAAAGGATAACGAGGCGCAGATAATATCCGAGAACGTCGAGAGACTTGACATAGAGAGCGTTAAGTCGAATAATGGCGACGACAAGGAGTTTATGGGCGTGATACTTCCCGACGGAAAGGACTGCCTTGAAGAAGTTATGGCGGTGCTTGAAAGTTACCCCGGAGACATACCCGTTATCATCGCGATGAACGGCAAAAAGTACGATTCCAAACTTTCGGTAAGAAAGGCGGACGGACTGCTTGCGGAACTTCACGCGTACGTAAACGAGAAAGATATAATCTTTTTCAAAAAAAATAAGAATAAATCGTAAAAAGAAAGATAAAAAAGTAGATAAAAAACCGAATATATGGTAAAATATATACTCGGTAAAAGATAATTGAAAGGTGTTTTATGGAAAAAATTGCCGTTTTAACCAGCGGTGGCGACGCGCCGGGAATGAATGCTTGCATACGTGCCGTCGTAAGGACCGCTTTAAGTTTCAATATGGACGTTTACGGAGTGGAACGCGGTTACGCCGGGCTTATTAAGGGCGAAATAAACCGCCTCGGCACGCGTTCGGTCTCAGATATGATACATAAGGGCGGAACGTTTTTAAAAACCGCAAGATGCCCTGATTTTAAAGATAAAGAAGTTCAGCGTCTTGCCGTCGAAACGCTTTCCGCTTACGACATCCAAGGACTTGTCGCCATCGGCGGAGACGGTACGTTCCGCGGCGCAAGGGATCTTTCCGAGAACTTCGGAATAAAAGTAATAGGTATTCCCGGAACTATCGATAACGACTTAAACTACACCGACTATACCGTCGGTTTCGACACCGCAGTAAACACGGTGCTTTGGGCTATCAATAATTTAAGAGATACCATGCACTCGCACGACAGGGTAAGTTTACTCGAAGTTATGGGCAGAAAGTGCGGAGACATCGCGCTCTACGCCGGAGTTGCAGGCGGTGCGGAATACGTCTTAGTTCCCGAGATCCCGTACGATTTGGACGAAATATCGAAGTCTATAAAGAAGAGTTATTTAAGGGGCAAGACTTCCAACATGATAATTCTTGCAGAAGGCGCGGGGAACAGGGACGAGATCGCAAAGTACGTTCAGGAAAAGAGCGGGATCAACGTTAAGGTTACAAACTTCGGCTATATTCAACGCGGCGGATCGCCGAATATGCAGGACAGGGTTTTGGCGGCAAGATTCGGCTACAAAGCGGTAGAACTATTGAAGAACGATTCGGACAGTTGCGCTATCGGTATTAAGGACAACAAAGTGATCACCGTTCCCTTCTCTGAAGTTTCCACGAGAACAGGAAGGTTCGACACGGAACTTTACGATATCGCGCATACGTTGAGTTTATAATAAGAAAAAATTTTAGCATTTAAGGAGAAATGTTATGAAAGACAATATGGGCAATCTTAAAGCCTTAAAGGGCGCGCTTGTTTTCGCGCAGTCGGGCGGACCTACCTCGGTCATCAACGCGTCTGCGGCAGGCGTTTTCATCGAAGGCTTAAAGTCCAAGAACATCACCGCGGTTTACGGTGCGGCGCACGGTATCAAGGGTATACTTAACGAAGAACTCTACGATATCGGTAAAGAGAGCAAAAAGGAACTCGAAGCGTTAAAATACACGCCGTCTTCCGCCCTGGGCTCGGTAAGGTATAAATTAAAAGACGCCGACGTTGACGATACGGATTACAAAAGACTTTTAGAAGTATTCAAAAAGTATAATATCCGTTATTTCTTCTATAACGGCGGTAACGACAGTATGGATACCTGCAACAAGATCAGCAAGTACGTCGTAAAGAGCGGTTATGAAATGAACGTTATCGGCGTTCCGAAGACGATAGACAACGACCTTTACGGCACCGACCATTGCCCCGGATTCGGTTCTGCGGCAAAGTATATCGCGACTACCGTTATGGAGATCAACTTGGACGCTAAAGTTTACGATACTCCTATGGTATGCATCATCGAGGCTATGGGCAGAAACGCCGGTTGGCTTACCGCGTCTTCCGCGCTTGCGGGCGTAAAGGGGTTAGGACCGGATCTTATCTATCTTCCCGAAGTTCCGTTTAACGTCGATAAGTTTGTCGACGACGTAAAGAAGGTCTGCGAAAAGAACAACAACAAGTGCATTGCGGTAGTCTCCGAAGGTATTCACGACGAGAACGGCGAACTTATTTGCGAAAAGTTAGGTCAGGCGGGAGCGAAAGACAGTTTTGGTCACGCTCAACTCGGCGGAGTTGCGGCTCAACTCGCAAGTTTAATTAAAGAGAAAACCGGCTTTAAGACTCGTGGTATCGAACTTTCGCTTATGCAAAGGTGCGGTGCGCACGCGGCAAGTCAGACCGATATCGAAGAAACCTTCGAGGCGGGAAAACAGGCAGTAAGGGCCGCGCTTAGGGGCGTTAGCGACAAGATGGTGTGCTACGCTCGAAAACCCGGCGACAAGTACGTTTGCGAATATACGCTCGTTCCGTTGGAACTTGCGGCTAACACCGAGAAGACCGTTCCGAAAGAGTGGATAATAAACGACGGAACTTACGTGTCCGACGAGTTTATCGAATATGCGCTTCCGCTTATTCAGGGCGAAACGAAGATGCAAAAGGAAGACGGACTTCCGAGATTTGCTAAATTAAAGAAAGTTTTAGTAAAGAAATAAGAAGAAAAACTTCCCACGGCAAGGCGATAGCCTTGCCGTGGGGAAACAAATCGCAAGAAAAAAGGTAGCGGGAAATTTTTTTGAAAAAATCTTGAAAACTACCTAAAAATTACTTGCATTTTGTTTTTAAATTTGGTATATTATATCAGCAACAGGAGATACGGGAGCATAGCTCAGCTGGGAGAGCACCTGCCTTACAAGCAGGGGGTCATAGGTTCGAGCCCTATTGTTCCCACCACACTCCTTTTGCGTCGGATGCGGGAATGGCTCAGTGGTAGAGCGTTGCCTTGCCAAGGCAAATGTCGCGAGTTCGAATCTCGTTTCCCGCTCCATTTTTTTTATTTAAAAACGGCGCCATAGCCAAGTGGTAAGGCACGGGTCTGCAAAACCCTTACCCCCAGTTCAAATCTGGGTGGCGCCTCCATTTTTTTTGCCGAGGTGGCGAAATTGGCAGACGCAAGGGACTTAAAATCCCTCGGTGGCAACACCATACCGGTTCAAGTCCGGTCCCCGGCACCAACAAAAGCACGCACCCTTTGGGTGCGTGCTTTTGTTAACGAACAGGCAAAGACCGGAATTGAAAGGGGAGCCGCGGAGCGCTTTTGCGGTAGCAAAAGTCGATAGTGGACACCCACTATCGAGCGGAGAAGGGCGCACAGGCGCCAAGTCCGGTCCCCGGCACCAACAAAAGCACGCACCCAAAGGGTGCGTGCTTTTGTTTGATATTTAAAAATCGGGGTTGACTTTGTTATTCCCGATAGTGTATTATAAATGTGATGCCTATACTATTGCTTTATATAAAACGGAGAACGAATAATGAAAAAATACTTACTACTTATATCCTGTTTAATTCTTTCGGTTTTGGCTGTGGGGCTTTTTTCCTGCGGTGGAGGTGGGAGTAACGCGTCTGCGCCACATGAACACGTTTATAGCGAAACGTGGAGTTATAACGGAGAAGTGCATTTTCATAGGGCAATTTGTCATCCGGAAATAGTTGACGAAGAAGTTTTGCACGAACTAGGCGAAGAGCATTTCGTAGAAGAAAACGGCAGTTTTTATAAACAGAGAGACTGCGTTTGCGGATATAAGGAAAGAGAGGTGCATTTGCACGAGTTTTACGACGGGGCAATAGTTAAAGAGCCTACTTGCACAGAGTACGGTGCTCAGGAAATAATTTGTTCCGTCTGCGGATATGTTTCGACAAAAAGTATAATGTATCTCTATCACGATTTAGAATATTACGGCCGGCAAGATTCTACCTGTACCGAAGTCGGTTGGGAAGCCTACGAAAAATGTACCCGTTGCAACTATACCACATACGTAGAGATACCTGCAAAACAGCACGATTTATCTTATTACGGAAAAAAAGAACCGACCTGCACCGAAGTAGGTTGGGAAGCCTATGAAAAATGTAACCGTTGCGACTATACCACTTACGTAGAGATTCCTGCCACGGGGCACAGTTATGCGAGCGAGTGGTCTTACGACGAATACTATCATTGGCACGAACCGACTTGCGGACACTATGACTACGACGCCTATAATAAAAAATATCACGAGTTCGGAGAGTGGGAAACGGTGACGCCCGCGGGCTTGGTGGACGACGGAACAGAGAGAAGAACATGCGCTGAATGTGGCTATTATGAAGATAAAGTTATTCCGTGCCTTTGTTACGTCGGCAGTAGGGGTAGCA
>CAMPBJ010000091.1 GCA_946637575.1 uncultured Clostridia bacterium
CGTTATAAATGCTTGCAAGTTCGAAAATCGGGTGACCTACCGACAAGGTATCCATATCGATCAGAAGCACTTCGTCGCCCTGGAGTTCAAGGTTTTTCGTGTGATAGTCGCCGTGCAACATATGATCGTCGTGCGGTACGGCGTTTATTAAGCCCATAAGTTTTTCGAAGTGATCTTTATCAAGATAATCCTTCATAAACTCGCCCCAACGTACGGCGGTTTCCTTCATGTCGGGCAATTTTCCTTTCGGAACGACTGTACCGTGGATCTTTTTTAACATGTCCGTATATTCTTTTACGCACCAGTCCATCTTTTCGGGCGTATCGGCGATAATGTTCGAAAACGGTCTTGCATTTAAAAGTTCGAACACCGAGCCGTAACTGTTCCCCACCTTTACGACGTCGTAAGATATCGCGGTGGGGATGCCTAAAACGAGAGCGATACGCGCAACTTCACGTTCGTGCTGTATGTCCGCAAGGGCGTCCGCGTTATTGTAGACCTTAACGACGTTATCCTTATCGATCCTGTAAACCGTGCCGTTCGCACCTCTTCCTATTTCTTCGCACCCTTCGACCGAAACCACTCTGTACGCCTTTTCTACGTTGATCATCTCGGTAAAACCGGTCATTTCCAAAATATCGTATACGTCGGTGTTGGCGTTTATTATCCGCATATCGTTGTGCGTCTTTTTTAAATGCAATATAACGCGCAAGCCCGCGCTCGATATATAATCTAATTTTTCTACGTCGACCACGACGGGCAGGCTGTTTCCTCCCGCGACCTTAAAGATCTCCTCTTCCACTTCGCGCGCGTTGTTGGAATCTATTCTTCCTACGAGCGATATGTTTAACCCTTTTTCGGTAGACGTTATGCTTACTTCCTTCATTTTTGTTCTCCTATATATTCAAATCCTAACATCGTAATATCGTCGAACTGCTCCGCGCCGTTTACGAACTCGTCCACGGCAGCGCGAACGTTCTTTAAAAGCACGTCGGGATGCACGCTCTTGTTTTCGTTAAGGACTTTGAGCATACGGTCAAGACCGAAAAGCGAACCTTCGCCGTCGGTCGCCTCGGGAACGCCGTCCGTGTACAGGAAAAGTCTTGCGCCCGGTTCCATCGTTATTTCGTAGTTCGTGTATTTAGAGCCGTCCATACCGCCGATAACGAAACCATGCTTATCCTTTACGAGTTCGAACTCGCCGTTCGCTTTCATTAAAACCGGATATTCGTGTCCCGCGTTCGACGCGGTAAGTTTGCCCGTCGATATCTCTAAAATGCCGAGCCATACGGTAACGAACATCTCTTCGCGGTTGTTAGAGCATATCGCGGCGTTCGTGTCGGTAAGAATCTGCGCGGGTGATTTTCCGAGCATTGCGTTGTTCGCAAGTATGATTTTCGACGCCATCATAAACAGAGCCGCAGGTACGCCCTTGCCGGAAACGTCCGCCATCACCATACAAAGATGATCGTCGTCCACTAAAAAGAAGTCGTAAAAATCGCCGCCGACTTCTTTTGCGGGATCCATCTTCGCGTAGATGTCGAACTCCTTTCTGTCGGGAAACGCCGGGTAAATATTCGGGAGCATATCCGCCTGAATATTCGACGCCAACGTAAGTTCGGACTCTATTCTCGAATTTTCGATCTTTTGTTGCTCGTAAGTTGAGTTTTGATGCTGAACGATCACCCCGAACGTGTAAATAGCCGCGCCTACCGTCGCAAAGATAATAAACTGAATGCCGAAAGTAAAGGTTTGTATCGCTACCGCAACAAGTGGCGCGATCATATAGTTCCAAAGCGCGGTTTTAAGTTTGCGCTCTATGTTTTTGTTAAAGCGGATAAGCAGCACCATGTCGATAATAAGCATTACTATCGGGCATAAGTTGGACAGTAAATAACCTGCTCCGCGGTGATAGACGTTAGCGTTGTCAAAGGTAAAAATAAAATCGAAAGGCATACATGCGGAAAGAACAATTACGTGTGCGATAAATATGCCTAAGAACGCGAAATCTATCGGCTTTTTCTTTTTGTTAGGAATAGCGACGGCAGAAACGAGCAACGACATCATAAACGCCATAAATCCCGCCGCAACCATTTCGATAAGCGTTATGACGTACAGGGAAATACGAATACCTTGCCCTTCTATCCCGTCCATCGTCTGACGGGCAAGATGAGACGCAATGTATAGGATAATAAACACGAAGAATATCTGGAAATAACGTCTTACGTCCTTTCTGATATGTTTGGACGCGGTGATCTGTAAAAAACACAGACCGCAGACGCCAATGCCCCCTGCAATAAACAAAGTGTTGATCAAATTAACGACTGACACGCTAAATACCATTGATTTTTACTCCGCCTCATTTTAAATGTATTTTTATTATATATAACTTTACCCTTGTTGTCAATTTTAAAATAAAAAGACGGAAGAAATTCTTCCGCCGTATTCGTTTTATTTTACACCAATCGGGATTTTTTTAAGCCTAAACCAGAAATGAGTTCTTCCGCTTTTTTTACGTTTTCATCCTTTACGGAATTTATCGTCTTTACGTTCTTTTTCCGCTTTTCACTCTTCCGACAGAAAAGTTTGGAAAAGGCCCTTCTTACGTAGTAGAACGGCAACAACCACTTGTGTTTTTTTAGCACAGGATATATGTCGCACATGTTCCTGTAAGGCAAGAACGCAAGATTAAAATAGTACCCGACCTTTCCGTTGTTATTCGCTATCTTCATTGCCCCGGCGTTTTGCGTCGTACCGTACACGCCGCCGCTTAATATATAATCCTCGAGTTTTGCGGTAAGTTCGGTATGCTCTTTGCCACTAAACCAAACGTCAGTAAGATCGCGAACCGTTTCGTAAAACTTAGTTAGGTCCGCTTTTTTTAAGAGTTCCGATAATTTTTCTTCGTCGTAAAAACGTTTTTTTCTCATTATCCAAAGGTCCAAAAACGTTCTTATCCCGCACCCGCCGAACAGAACGTGATACGCCATATGCGCTATATGGTGATACGCAAAAAACTCACGCGTTTCTCTATACTCTGATGCATCTACCTTTTCAGCGTATTCCCATACCTTACTTAAAAGTCCGTCCAACTGCTCGTGATTTTCTAAAATAGAAAAGTGGAGTTCAACCGTAACTTCGTTAAAGCGGAGCGTATAGTCGTGATACGCCTTCTTTCCGTCGGTTAAAAAGCCGTTATCAACAAGGCACTTTAGCGCACGTTCAACGTCTTCTTCTTTAACGAGCACGTCCACGTCGCAACTCGTTCGCATCCAACTTTGCGGATACAGGGTTCTTATCACCGTGCCTTTTAAGAGTATAAAGTCTATTTTTTCTCCGTTAAAGAGTTCGCGGATTCTATCCGCCGTCTCTGTAAATCGCGTTTCCCTGTAAACCGCAAGCATAGCGTCGGTCTTTATTTTTTTACTGATTTCGGGATCGTCGATCGTTATCTCGTTTCTTTTAAGTCCGCCGAGTAGAAAGTGCGAAAGATCGTGCATTTTGGCAAGGCGATAGAGCGCGACTTCGTCTATTTTAAAATCGCGGTTTTCGATCGTCTTTTCGTTTGTAATTTCGCTTTTAATAAGCGATATCAGCAACTCGGCAGTTTTCATTTTTAAATGCTTAAAACGATAGCGACGTATCGTAAACGTCTATGTCGCAATCGCCGAATACTTCCTTTAATCTGTCGTGCACCATGTTTTTGGTACAGCCCTTCTTTAATATAGCCTGTAAGAATCCGCCGCCGCCTGCACCGCATATAAATCTTGCTTCTAAAAACTCGTCGATACTCAAAAAGATCTGTTCGATAAGTGAGTTAGTGCATTCGCCGTCTATCTTTTTAGACAACTCCCAGTGATAGTTCAAAAGTCTTGCGAATTCGTCAAAGTCGTCGCCTAACAGCGCGTTTTTCATCTGTTCTGCGACCGATTTTATCTCGTTTAACGCAAAGCACGCGTCCGCGTCCGCAGTAAGATATCTTCCCACAACGTCGCGCAGAAGATTTCTTGCAAGTCTTCTTTGCCCCGTATATATTACGATAAATCTTTCGTTAAACTCCTCTTTTATTCTCTCAGATAGAGAAAGATGTTCAACCGAAAGTTTCTGTTTTAACCCCTTTTCGCTCGTGATAAACTTAAACCCGTCCGTAAGTCCGCCGACCTGGTCTTGCCAGCCGCCACCGGTTGACATAATCTGTTCCATGCAAAAGACTACCGAATATAGTCTTTCTTCGGTGTACTTTATGCCGGTAAAATCCATTACTGCTTTCGCGCACGCGGCGGCAAGAATAGCCGACGTCCCGAGACCGCTGCCTTTCGGCACGTTGTTAACTTCCG
>CAMPBJ010000092.1 GCA_946637575.1 uncultured Clostridia bacterium
GCAACACCGGCGGTCCCTTCGGGCTTTAACGTGATACTGCGGTTACCTTTATCAGTAAAGGTGTACATTTCCTTGTTCACGATGTCCGTAGTTTCACCGACGCCGCGAAGGAATACTTCCGTATGCTCGAAAGTCGGCGTTCTTATCTCCTTAACGCCGTAGCGTTTCGCGATTTCCAGCGCCGCTTTTTCAATAAACTGCCATTTATACGATTCTTGCGGGAGAACGTCTTTCGTTCCCTTGGGAATATTTATCATCTCTTTTTCCTTAAAGTATATATTTTTTAAGGTCTTTCGCCTTTTTGTCCGTGCCTAACTTTTCGGCGACGAACGCTCTGTCGATCACGACCTGTTTTGCCTTCTCTTCTCCGCCGGCGTTAAAGGAAACGTCTTCTAAAAGATTTTCCATTACGGTATGAAGTCTTCTCGCGCCTATATCTTCGCTCGTAGCGTTCATATCCTCCGCGATCCCGGCGATCTCTTCTATCGCTTCATCCGTAAATTTCAATTCAACTCCGTCCACCGCAAGAAGCGTCGCATACTGACTTGTGATCGCGTTTTTAGGTGTGGTCAGAATCTTTATAAAGTCTTCTTTCGTGAGACTCGAAAGTTCGACTAAAATGGGGAATCTTCCCTGAAGTTCGGGGATCAGGTCGGAAACTTTGCTTACGTGGAAAGCGCCCGCCGCGATAAACAAAATGTAGTCTGTCTTTATCGCGCCGTACTTCGTCATTACGGTAGAGCCTTCGACTATCGGAAGGATGTCTCTCTGCACGCCTTCGCGCGAAACGTCCTGTCCGCCGGAAGAGTTGCCTTTAGATCCGATCTTGTCGATCTCGTCGATAAAGATAATGCCTTCCTGCTCCGCGCGTTTTATCGCCTCTTCGTTTACCGAGTCTTTGTCTATCATCTTATCCGCTTCTTCACCGATAAGAATCTTTCTCGCCTCTTTTACGCTGATCTTTCTCTTCTTTCTTCTCTTCGGAAACATTTCGCCGAAGATGTTGCCTATCGCGATCTCTCCGCCGCCGGGGACTAACTCCATGGGCTTTTGAACGTCCGCAACGTCGATCTCTATCACTTCGTTGTCGTAGTAGCCTTTCTTTAAGCCTTCGGCAATATTCTGCTCGAATATTTCTTCGGGGGTTTCGCCCTTGTCGAGTTTTCTGACGTCAGCAAGGATCTTGACGAGTTTTGCGTCCACTATCGCGCCCGCCTTTTCGTCAACTTTTTTAAATCTCTCTTCTTTTACTAATCGTACCGAACACTCGACGAGATCGCGGATCATACTTTCAACGTCACGACCTACGTAACCTACTTCGGTGTATTTCGTTGCCTCAACTTTAATAAACGGTGCGCCGACGAGTTTTGCAAGCCTTCTTGCGATCTCCGTTTTGCCGACGCCCGTCGGTCCTTTCATAATTATGTTCTTCGGCGTGATCTCTTCTCTTTCCGCGTCGGAGAGCATACTCCTTCTGTATCTGTTGCGAAGAGCGATGGCGACCGCCTTTTTCGCTTCTTCCTGACCTATGATATACTTATCTAATTCTTCTACTATTTGTTTCGGACTTAAATTCATTTACAGCACCTCGCAAGTAATGTGTTTGTTCGTGAATACGCAAATTTCACTCGCAATATCGAGCGCCTTTTTCGCTATCTGTTCGGCGGAATAATCGGTCTCTTCGGAAAGTGCGCGCGCGGCGGCAAGCGCGTAGTTCCCGCCGCTGCCTATCGCGCAAACGCCGTCGTCGGGTTCTATGACTTCGCCCGTTCCTGATACGATAAGCAAAGTATCCTTATCCGCGGTTATCATCATCGCCTCTAATTTTCTCACCTTATCCGAACGCCAAAGTTCCGCAAGTTCGACCGCGCTGCGCATCAAATTGCCGGAATATTTGTTGAGCATCTCTTCAAATCTTTCGGAGAGTGTAAACGCGTCCGCGACGCTGCCCGCAAATCCGAATATAACCTTTCCGCCGTAGATCCTTCTGACCTTTACGGCGTTGTTCTTAAATATAACCTGTTGGGACATCGTAACCTGTCCGTCTCCGGCGATCGCGGTCTTACCGTTCTTTTTAACCGCGCATATCGTCGTTCCCATAAATTCGTTCATACTATAACTCCTTTCTGAATAATTCTGCTTCTTTCAGACTTCTTTCCGCAAGAAGTCTTTTCTTTTCCTTTTTGTCTTTTACAATTTTGTCAAGCGGTGGAAGTATCCCGAAGTTCGCGTTCATCGGTTCAAAATCCTTATTCTCCGTCGTAATAAACCTGACGAGCGAACCCAAAACAGTTTTGTCGGATATTCTTATTTCGGATTTTCCCTTTAATCTCCGCTCTATATAGACGCCGACGAGAATACCCGTCGCCGCGCTTTCTACGTACCCTTCTACGCCGGTTATCTGCCCGGCAAAAAAGGTCTTTTCCTTCCCCTTTACCGAAAAATCGTCGTTTAACACTTTCGGCGAGTCGATAAACGAGTTCCTATGCATAACGCCGTACCGCACGAACTCCGCGTTCTTTAAGGCGGGGATCATTGAAAAAACGCGTTTCTGTTCGCCGAACTTTAAGTTGGTCTGAAAGCCGACGAGGTTATAAAGTTCCCCGCGCTCGTCCTCTCTTCTTAACTGCAAACACGCGTACGGCCATCTGCCGGTCTTAGGATCTGTAAGTCCCGCCGCCTTAAGCGGTCCGAAACGCAACGTTTCCTTTCCCCTTTCCGCCATTACTTCGACGGGCATACACCCCTCGAACACCTCGGATTTTTCAAAGTCGTGCAAGGTCGCCCGTTCCGCTTTTAAAAGTTCTTCTATAAACGCGAAGTATTCTTCTTTTGATAGCGGACAGTTCACGTGATCGCCGTTTCCCTTGTCGTACCTGTCGCCTACAAACGCGCTGTTAAAGTCTATGCTGTCTTTCTCGACGATCGGAGCGGAAGCGTCGAAAAACGAAAGGGCGTCGCCCGTAAACTCCGCTATGCTCTTTGAAAGCGCGTCAGTTGTAAGCGGGCCCGTCGCTATCACCGTGTACTCGTTAAAGTCGATTTTTTCTACTTCTTCGGAGAAAATGCGGATATTTCCGTTTCCCCTTATCGCTTTTGTTATCAAGCGCGCAAACTCTTCTCTGTTTACCGCCAAGGCGTTCCCCGCGGGAACTTTGGTCTTCTCCGCAACGCTCATAGTAAGAGAACCTAATATCCGCATCTCTTCTTTAAGCAGCCCCGCCGCGTTGCCGTAGATATCCGCGCTTTTAAGAGAGTTCGAGCAGACGAGTTCCGCAAAAGACTCGGAAGTGTGCGCCGGCGTAAACTTTTTGGGTTTTATGTCGTATAGGTCCACGCCTATTCCGTGAGTCGCTAAATAGTACGCGGTCTCTACCCCCGCAAGTCCCGCGCCGATTACCTTAACTCTTTCCATCTTCCGTGTAGTCGCACTTTTTGGAAGAACACTTGACGGTCTTCCCGACTTTTACTAAGAAAGATCCGCATTTAGGGCATTTCTTTCCCGTCGGTTCGTCCCAACTCATAAACTTGCACTCGGGGTATCCGGAACAGCCGTAGAACACCTTGCCGCTCTTACTCATCATCTTCTTCGTAGGTCTTCCGCAGTCCGGGCATACGCCGGCGTCTTCGGTTAAACTTACGGTGTATTTGCACTTCGGGTAGTTGGAACACGCAAGGAACTTGCCGAACTTACCTTCGCGCTCTACGAGCATCGCGCCGCACTTGGGGCAAACCTTATCCGTGGGGATCGCCACCTTCTCGTTCACGGGCTTTATGTTCTTGCACGCGGGATAATTCGAACAAGCGTAGTAGTTGCCGTACTTTCCGCTGTTTATTATCATAGGCGCGCCGCACTTGTCGCATATAACGTCCGTCATCTTGGAGTTTTTTATCTGATTTTCAAACGGCTTATAGAAGTCGGCAATGAGTTTATGCCAGTCCTTTCCGCCTTCGCCGATAGCGTCGAGCGCGGTCTCCATGCGCGCCGTAAACGAAACGTCCATTATCCCGCCGAAGTATTTTACCAAAAAGTCGATGAGCGGATAACTTATGTCGTTCGGAACGAGATACTTTTTCTCTTTCCTTACGTACTCTCTCTTCTTATCCGAAAGTTTTGCCATTATCGTGGCGTAAGTCGACGGTCTGCCTATCCCCTTTTCTTCCATGTTCTTGATAAGCGTCGCCTCGGTGTACCTTACGGGCGGTTTAGTAAACTTCTGTTCTTTTAAAAGTTCTTTTAAGAAAAGTTTTTCCCCTTAGCTCATCTCGGGTAAAAGAGAGTTCCCGCCCTCTTCGTCTTCTTCCTTTTTAGTGTCGTCGTAAACCGCGGTG
>CAMPBJ010000093.1 GCA_946637575.1 uncultured Clostridia bacterium
ATACTTTTGTCGATCGCGTACATCGTCGCGGTGTTTTTGGTAAAGTCTTACTACTTTTTAGGCTTTGCGGCGTGTTTACTTTTCGTTCTGATCGTAACCTCCGTTTCCAAAGTGCCGTTTTTTAAGGTGCTTCGTAGCATTAAAACGATACTCTTTTTCGTGATACTCTCCGCCGTCATACAACTGTTTGTCAATAAGACGGGTACTCCGCTTTGGGAGAACGGATTTATTTACACGGGCGGACTTATTAACGCCGCGTACATCGTTTTAAGGATAACCCTGATAGTTCTCGGCGCGTCCCTTTTAACGCTTACCACTTCGCCCGTAGAACTTGCGGACGGGATCGAGTTTTTGCTCTATCCGTTAAAGTTTATCAAGTTCCCCGTCCACGAATTCGCGCTTATAATGAGCATCGCTCTGCGTTTCGTTCCGACGCTTCTAAACGAGACGGACAGGATCGTTAAGGCGCAAAAGGCACGCGGCGCGGACTTTGAAAGCAAAAACCTTTTTAAGCGGGCAAAAGCGTTTATCCCCGTACTTATCCCGCTTTTGATAAGTTCCTTCCGCCGTGCGGACGAACTTGCGGACGCGATGGATTCGCGTTGCTATTCGGGGAGTAAAAACAGAACGAAGTACAAAAAACTCACCTTCGGGATAGGCGACGTTATATCTATCCTTTTCACCGCAGGGCTTATCGTCGGCGTGGTGGTTTTAAACGGCGTTTTAGGGGTGGTCGTATGACGGTGAAACTTACCATATCCTACGACGGCACGGACTTTTGCGGTTGGCAAAGACAGAAAAACGGCGTTTCGGTGCAGGAGACGGTCGAGAACGCTTTATTTGCCGTAACGGGTGATAAAATAAAGATCGTGGGGAGCGGGCGGACGGACGCGGGCGTTCACGCCGAAGGGCAGGTCGCAAGTTTTAGAACGGACAAGACGATTCCGCCCGAAAAGTACGCGAAAGCGTTAAACACCGTTCTTCCGCAAAACGTTAAGATCATAAAGAGCGAACTTGCGCCCGACGGGTTTGACGCGTGCAGAACGGCAAAGAAAAAGACTTACGAGTTCCGCGCGTATATTTCGGACACGGTGCTGCCGCTTTTAGATAGGTATTCTACGCGGATCACCGACTACCCGAAGATCGACTTTTCAAAAATGGAGAGCGCGGCGCGGCTTTTTTTAGGCACGCACGACTTTAAGGCGTTCTCGTCTTCCGGGAACTCTTCCTTAACTACCGTAAGGACGATTTACGATATCGCCGTGAAAAAGAGCGGGAATATGATAGTCATAACGGTTACGGGCAACGGGTTTTTATACAACATGGTGCGGATAATCGCGGGCGTTCTGGTCGCGGTAAGCAAGGGCGAAATGGAAGAGGACGAAGTTATAAAGATGCTTGATACCGGCGTTAAACCCATGAAGGTGAAGACGCTTTCGGCAAGAGGACTGTTCTTAAAAAGCGTCGAATACTGAAATTTTGTGTTCCTTTTGCGGCGCGAATACAAGATGTAGTGTATGCCGTAAAAAGTTGTTAAAAAAGCGCGGTTTTTTAGTAAAAAACGTAAAAAACGCTTGACTTTTAGAGACAAAATAATTTAATATAGTAAGGCGTTTGACTTTACATATCGGGATTAGCCCTCCCGACTCGCCGGGAAATCGTGTTGACGGCGACAAGTGTGAAGACTGACTTTAATTTTTAAGGAGAAAAGGACTATGAAAACTTATATGGCGCACGCGGACACCGCTGCGAAAGATAGAAAGTGGTACGTAGTCGACGCTGACGGCGTTGCATTAGGTCGTCTTGCGTCCAAGGTCGCTGCGGTTCTCCGCGGTAAACACAAACCCACTTTCACGCCGAACGTCGACACGGGCGATTACGTTATCGTCGTAAATTGCGATAAGGTAATGCTTACCGGCAAAAAGGCGGAGAAGAAATATTACAGATATCACACGGGGCATATCGGCGGACTGAAAGAGATCCAGTACAAGACTCTTTTGGCGACGAAAGCCGACCTCGCCGTTTACGAAGCGGTAAAGGGTATGCTTCCGAAGAACAGTTTGGGCAGAAAGATGCTTACCAAACTCAAAGTGTACAAGGGTGCTGAACACAATCAGCAAGCGCAAAAACCCGAAACGCTTAAACTCGACTAATAAGGAGATAGAATAATGGCAAAAGCTACTTCTAAAAAGAAAGTTCAATACTGGGGAACGGGTAGAAGAAAGAAAGCGATAGCCCGCGTTCGTCTCGTACCTTCGGGCGACGGCGCGATCGTTATCAACAAAAAGTCGCTTGACGAATACTTCGGGCTTGACACCTTAAAGTTCATCGTTCGTCAACCCTTGGAACTCTTGGGCGTTTCCGCAAAGTACGACGTTTTGGTCAACGTTTACGGCGGCGGATACACCGGTCAGGCGGGCGCGATCCGTCACGGCATATCCCGTGCGCTTTTAGAGGCCGAACCCGAATCGAGAGCGGCATTAAAGAAAGAAGGTTTCTTAACGAGAGACTCCCGTATGAAGGAAAGAAAGAAATACGGCTTAAAGAAAGCGCGTAGAGCGCCTCAGTTCTCGAAGAGATAATCGGAACGAAAAAAGAAAAAAAGAGACGCGAGAGCGTCTCTTTTTAGCGTTTTATAAAGGAGAAGAAAAATGGCAGACAAAACTCAAAACCAAAATGCGGTTAAAAAAGGAAAGGTAAGAAGAATAAAAAAAGGCGTCGACGGTTCGGTTTTAAACGCGATACTTTATATCGTCGTCGGAGTACTGTTTATAATATTCAGGGGGCAGACTCTTAACTGGCTTTTGACGATAACCGGCGTGATGTTCATCGCGCTGGGCATTTTCGACGTTTTCTGCGGCGATATTCCGTCCGGAATAATCTGCCTTGCGATAGGTTTGATAATAATTCTCGGCGGTTGGCTTTTCGTGGAGATCGCGCTTATCGTCTTCGGTGTGCTGTTTATCGTAAAAGGCGTGGTGGAACTAAGGGCGTTTTTAAAGCCGTTCAGCCTTTTAGGAGTGATCTTTTCCTGCCTTACCATCGCGCTCGGCGTTCTTCTCGTCGTATCTAAATGGGTGGTTTTGGACTGGTACTTTATTCTTATCGGCGTTATTTACGTGGTTAGCGGTGTCGTCGGCATCTTTGACGGCGGATTTATCAAAAAAGTCAGATAATCTCTTAAGCAGTAACATCGGCTACTTTAAGGAAAACTAAGAGAAAAAACAAAAAAGAACGCCTGTCGGCGTTCTTTTTTTTATGTTTTTTAACTGTTAGTTCAATACCACGACCGTGATTTTTGCGGTCTCTTCGGGGGAGATCTTTACCGAAACGGTGTAGTTCCCCGCGGTCTTTATGTTGGAGTCGAGAAGTATTTTCTTCTTGTCGATCGAAAAACCGAGTTCCGCAAGGTTTTCCGCAATTTCTTTTGACGTTATCGCGCCGAAAAACCTACCCGATTCGCCCGCTTTCGCGTGGATGGTTACTTCCGCCCCGTCGAGTTTTTCGCGTAACGCTTTGTTCGCCTTTAACTCTTCGGCGCGGTGAAAGGCTTTCGCGTCCTTTTGCGCCTTGTTCTCCGAAATCGCTTTCGCGTCGGCGGGAATCGCAAGTCCGCGTTTTATAAGGTAGTTTTGCGCGAACCCGTCTTTTGCTTCGATTATATCGCCGGCTTTTCCCGAACCTTTTACGTCTTTAAGTAAAACAACTTTCATATTATTCTCCTTTTGTCTTATTTTATCTTTTTTGCGTAAAAAAGTCAACGACTCGCGCATTAAAAATCTGCGTAACGAACATAATTAGGGAAAGGGGGTGAGAAAAAATGAAGATGAACGAATCTATCGCGTGCAACGTTTTAGATTGCAGACACAACTGCGAAGGCAAGAACTGTAAGCTTTCCAAAATCAAAGTTACCTGCGGCGAAAAGCAGTGCACCTGTTGCGGAAGTTACGACGAGAAGTAAAAAAAGAAGGGGGAGAGCCCCCTTCTTTTTTTCTTTTAAAGTTTAGCCGTTTGAAACTTCCACTCCGTCCAGCGCGTGGGGAAGAACATCGTAGGAGTTACCCTCTATCGACCGCGGAAGAGTAACGGTAGAAAGACCTCCTAAGTAGCGGACGAGATACCAATTTCCGTTCGCGTCCGAAATAAACGCGAAACTGTTGGAAACGCGGATATAACTTTCGCCCGCAACCGCTCCCTGCGAATCGCCGCGGTGGATACGGATCGCGTAATCCCCCACTCCGCCGTGAGTAAGAGATCCCGCCGTGATATCGAG
>CAMPBJ010000094.1 GCA_946637575.1 uncultured Clostridia bacterium
TTTTTTGATAAGCGCGATAAGTTTTGCCTTTGCCTCCTCCGTTCTGTTCTGCGGAGGAGTGGGATAAACCACCGTGGTATCCAAAACGTTCCCGAGCGGATCTATCACCGCGATCTTGCAACCCGTTCTGTAAGCGGGGTCTAAACCTAAAATAGTCTTACCTTTAAGCGGCGGTTGTAAGAGCAATGGGCGTAAGTTTACCTCGAACATCTTTATCGCCTGCTCGCTCGCCTTTTCGGTAAGTTCGTTTCTAACTTCCCTTTCTATCGACGGGAAGATAAGGCGTTTAAACGCGTCTTCGCAGGAAAGCGACACGAGTTCGCCCGCCGCGTTATTCGCCTTTACGTACTTTGCCTTTATCTCGGACAGAAAACTTTCTTCGTCGCATATAAGCGAAACTTTTAAGCACTCTTCCTTTTCGCCGCGGTTTACCGCAAGTATCCTGTGCGACGGGATCTTGGATATCTTCTCCGCGTAATCGGCGTACATATCGTAAGTTTTCGCGTTTTCGTTTTCAAGAAGTTTGCACGAAACGTCGCCCGTGTCGAAGAGTTTTTTCCTTAAAAGTTTTCTTAATTCCGCGTCGTCGGACACGCGCTCGGCAATTATGTCGCACGCGCCGCTCACCGCGTCCTTTACGGTGGAAACGCCCTTTTCTTCATTTATAAACTCTTCCGCTTTTTTATCTACGTCGAAGTCCGCCTGCTCCATTATAATATCCGCAAGCGGTTCTAACCCCTTCTCGATAGCGACGGAAGCGCGCGTCTTTCTCTTCTGCTTATACGGGCGGTAGAGATCTTCGACTTCGGTCATCGTCTCCGCGCGGCCGATCGACTCTTTCAGTTCGTCCGTCATCTTGCCCTGTTCTTCTATGGACGAGATTATTTCTTCCTTTCTCTTGTCAAGGTTGCGAAGGTACTTTAACCTGTCCGAAAACTCGCGAAGCACCTGATCGTCGCAAGAGCCTGTCATTTCCTTTCTGTATCTTGCGATAAAAGGTATGGTGTTGCCCTCGTCGATAAGGTTTATGATGTTCGCCGCATGATCCTGTCTTACCGTAAATTCTTTGCTCAGTTTAACCGCATAGTCCGTCATTTCGTTTTGCCTTTCCTTTTTCTTATTTCTTTTACAGTCTTTTCGTACCCGTTGTCTTTCGGAACGTAATACACCCTGTCTTTTAACTTGTTCGGCAGATACTGCTGCTCGACGTACCCGCCGTAGTCGTGCGGATACTTATACTGCCTTGCAAGAAGTTTATCTTCTTTACTTCCGTACACCGCGTTCTTTACCCACGGCGGAACTTCGTCGTCCTTATTTTCGCGCGCGTCCCTTTCAGCCTCGTCCTTTGCGATCACGACGGAGTTGGACTTTTCCGCTTCGCACACGTATATTATTGCCTCGGACAGCGGAAGTAAACCTTCGGGTAGCCCTATCTCCTTAAACGCGGTCATTGCCGAAGTCGCGACGACGAGCGCGTTCGGATCCGCCATGCCGACGTCTTCCGCGGAGTGCGCTATAACCCGCCTGAATATAAGCAGCGGATCGCAACCGCCCTGTATCAACCTTTGCATATAGTAGAGCGCGGCGTTAGAGTCGCTCCCCCGAAGACTTTTACAGAACGCCGACAGCATATCGTAATACATCTGCTCGTCGTAAGATAGCGCCTTTTGCTGTATGGACTCTTCCGCGTCCTTTAACGTAACGCGCACCTTTCCGTCCTTACTTTCCGTGGTCAAAACCGCAAGTTCCAAAGCGTTGTACGCCACGCGGAGATCCCCCGCGGAGACCCTTGCGATATGGTCGATCGCGTCTTCGTCCACGGTTAAGTCGAGATTTCCGAACCCCCTTTCCTTATCCGCTATCGCGCGATGAAGGGCGGTTTTGATATCCTCTTCCGAAAGTCTTTTAAGTTCAAAAACCCGACAGCGCGATACGATAGCCGGAGTCATAGACGCGTACGGATTTTCGGTAGTAGAACCGATAAATATAATATCTCCGCTCTCTATTGCGGGAAGCAAACTGTCGCTTTGAGTTTTACTGAATCTATGGCACTCGTCTAAAAGCAGATAGGTCTTCTTTCCGTACATTTTAAGGTTTAATTTTGCCTCGTCCACGACCTTTTTAACGTCCGAAACGCCGGCGTTGACCGCGTTTAACTTAACGAAGTTCCCGTCCGTTCCCATCGCGATAACGTTTGCAAGCGTGGTCTTCCCCGAACCCGGAGGCCCCCAAAAGATACAACTTCCGAGCCTGTCGAGTTTTATCGCGCGAAACAAAAGTCCGGTTTCCGAGACGATATGTTTCTGCCCCAAAAACTCGGAAAGCGATCTTGCGCGCATACGTTCCGCAAGCGGAACGTTCGCTTTTCCTTTTCCTGCATAATCGAATAAATCCATAGGTTTATTTTATCACAAATAATATTTTTTTTCAAGGGTAAATACAATATACTATGGCTTTCTCTATAACTAAAATGAAAAAGATCGCGCCGTTTGTCCTTCTCGTTTTTTTTGCGCTCCTACTATCTACCGGAAAGTACGCTTACGCGGTGACGGAGGGCGTTAAACTGTGGGCGGGGTACGTTCTGCCATCCTTTCTTCCCTACCTTTTTATAACCGCAATTCTCTCATGCCTTTCCGTAACTTTCAAAATATTCGGGAAGTTCTCTTTTATTACGCGAAAGTTATTCAACGTAAACGGCTGCGCGGGGTACGCTTTTTTTATGAGCGCGATATCGGGATACCCTACCGGCGCGCTCGTTACCGCAAACTTAAAAGAAAGCGGACTTTTATCCGAAAAGGAAGCGGAAACCTGCGCGATCCTCTCTTCCACTTCTTCCCCCGCGTTTACGATAGGGGTGGTGGGAAACCTTATGTTTAAAAACGCCATGTTCGGCGTGCTGTTGTACGCGGCAAATATCTTCTCGGCAATTTTAACCGCTACCATATTCAAACACAAAGAGAAACCGAAAGGCGAGTTCTCCCCCGCTTTAAAAACCGAGAGTAAAAGTTTTTACGACGTTACCTATTCTTCGGTCATATCCGTTTTAGTCGTCGGCGGAGTGATAGCGGTCTTCTACGTTCTCTCCGAAATACTCTTTTCCTTAAAGATTCTCTCGCCCGCCGTCTCGCTTTTTTCCTTTCTCTTTCAAAACGAAACGCTCGGCACGGGGTTTACTTTCGGGCTGTTGGAATTTACGAGAGGACTTAAAATAATAGGCGAAGTAAAGATCTCGTATCTATCGCTCCCGCTCGCGGCGTTTCTTTGCGGGTTTTCGGGGCTTTCCGCGATATTGCAGTCGCTCGCCTACTTAAAAAGGGCAAAAATAAAGACCGCGCGGTTTTTACTTTCAAAAACGGTACACGCGGTCTTAAGTTTTCTGCTGTCGCTCATTTTTTCGCTTTTTTTATGAGTTTGCGGTAAAGTTTCCGCGCTCTCTCCGGAATAAACGCGCACATGTCGTCGCCTTTTTCTATTCCGTCGCGGATCATACCCGAACTTACGGACGCAAAGTCTTTTTCTTCAATATACACGGTTTCTACAAACGGGTAGAGTTTTTTGTTTATCGTTTCGTATTCCTTTTCAAACGCCATGTCCTTTTCGTCCCTTATCCCGCGGACGTAATAATAAGCCTTTTCGTCGCGCAAAAACTCTTCGTAGTTTCCTATCGCGCGGTAATCGTAAACTTCCGCTCCGCGCATCTTTTTGAAAGTCTCTTTTAAAAGGGACAACCTGTCTTCTTTGGAAAAAAACGGCGTTTTTTTCGGGTTCTCGCCTAAAACTATCAGCACCCTGCCGTATTTTTTTAGCGCGTCTTCTATCACCCGTTCGTGTCCTACCGTAACGGGGTCGAAAGTCCCCGCGAACACCGCGCACGGTTTCTTTAACCTAAAAAAGGATAAAACCGCTCTGCCGTACCGCCTTTGATCGTACATATAGAGTTCTTTGGGGTATTTTACGGTTTCGCTTTCGCCCTCTAGCACGGCAACGCCGTTTTCGTTTAAAAAGGGGGAAAGAACGCCGAGCGCCTGCTCGCCGAGATCAGACGCGTAAGGGGGGTCTAAATAGACGAAGTCGAACTTTTCGTTCATCCTTGAAAAAAAGTCGGTCGCGGAATAGTTTGTAACCTTAAAACTCTCCCCGTCAGATAAAATACCGAGATTTTTCTTGGTAAGTTCCACGCTTTCGCGCGACAGGTCGTTAAAGTAAACTTTCCCCGCTCCGCGGGAGAGCGCCTCTA
>CAMPBJ010000095.1 GCA_946637575.1 uncultured Clostridia bacterium
CGCGTTCACAAGGCGGGTTATCGTTCCCGTACTTGCCGCACTGTCCGAAGAACAGCCCGAAAAAGCCGCGTGATAGGTTATGCCGTAGTCTTTCGCCATATAGATAAACGGAAACCTGCCCGCAACGACGATCACCTTTTTCTCCGCGCCGTCTACCGCGGTTTTGTACTCTTCGTTTAATTCGTCCAAGAGGTTTACGTACCCCGTCGCGTTGTTTTTATACGTTTCGGCGTTCTCCCCGTCGATCTTCGATAGTTTTTCCGCAATTTTAGTTACGAACAGTTTCGCGTTATTTAAAGACAACCAAACGTGTTCGTCGTACTCTTCTTCGTGCTCGTGGTCGTGATCTTCTTCGCCGACCTCCTCTTCTATCACCGCGTTATCGCCTAAAACTTCCAAAAGGTTTATAACATCCTTTTCCTTTCCTATGGCGTTAAAAACGCGATCCGTCCACCTTTCGTCAGACTGTCCGCCGACGTAGATAAATAAGATGCTGTCCGCGATCTTGCCGACGTCGTTTTGCGTCGGATCGTAGTTATGGAGATCCGCGCCGTTATCCTGCAAGAGAATAAGGTTAAAATCTTCCTTTTTTTCGCCTAAAACGTTACTTACCCAGTCGTAAATGGGATAGATCGTTACGGCGATAATGGGTCTATTATCCTTTTTACACGCCGGAAAAAACGGCACGGCGCATACCGCTAAAATAAGGGCTGAAATAATACTTATTATTTTCTTTTTCATATTCATAAATTTTAGCATTAAAGCCTTATCCTGTCAAGCGATTTTGCAAAAAACATATTAACGGCGGGCTAATATGTTTTAGCCCGCCGTTAAGGTTTTTATCCTGCGATTTTATATGGTTTTAAGTTTGTCTTTGATATAGTTTACGGCAAGGCGTATGTCGGATACGGGATCGTCTCCGCACTCACGCTCGATGGTCAAAAATCCGTCGTACCCTATATCCTTTAAGGCTTTAAGGTACTCGTCCCAGTCCACGTCGCCCTTTCCTATCGGAAGTTCTGTAAAACCCTTGCACGCGTTCAATGCGTCCACGCCGCCGACCGCGAAAGCGTGGTACACGTCCGTGGGGTTCTGGTTTTCGTCAAGCCGTCTTCCGTCTTTTACGTGAGTGTGAACGATATAGTCTTTTAAAAGGTACACCGCCTCCACGGCGTCCTGCCCCGTTACCATAGTAAAGTTCGCGGGGTCTAAATTGACGCCGACTCCCCCTTTCGTGTCTTCGACAAAAGATAGGAGCGTTTTTGCGGTCTCCGGTCCGGTCTCTATCGCAAGCGTAACCCCTTTTTCTTTCGCGTACAAGCCGCATTTAGTAAGAGCGTCAAGCATCACGGCGTATCTTGGGTTAGTTTTATCCGACGGAATAACGCCGATATGCGTCGTAACGACCTTTGCGCCGAACTCCACAGCAAGATCGACGATGCGCTTGGTCTTTTCTATCCTTTCGGGGTTGTCTTTTTCTATCTCGAATCCGTACCCGCCCATATCTCCGCAGAGCGCGGAAACGACAAGTCCGTTATCACGAAGAAGTTTTTTGTACCTTTCCTTTTCTTCTTTTGTTAGGTCGGGTGAAAATTCGCCTGTCGTCGCGTAGATCTGCACTCCGTCGAGTTTAAGTTCGGACGCAAGGATGATCCCTTCTTCGTGCGACTTTTTAAAACAGTCGGTTATAACCCCTATCTTCATTTTTTCATACCGCCTTTGTCGTAGAGTTCCATAATAAGAGCGTGCGTTTTGAGTGCCTCTTCCCCGCTTATTTTAAGCGGTTCTTTGCAAAGTATCGCGTCGTAAAACTGCCTTATCTCGCGGACGTGCTGAAATCCCCAGTAGTCCTTTCCGCCGTCGATATGCGGGTTTTCGTCCTGATGCGCCTCTTCTTTTTTGCCGTCGTTATAATAAATATACGCGTCGTCGTAGCTCATCACCGCTTTCCCGTTTTCGCACACGAGTTTTATCTCTATCGGTTCGTCCGTCGCGAAGTTGTTCATACAGTAAAACCCGTAGCGCGCGCCGTTTTTGAACGTGATCAGCCCTTCCGCGCTGTCTTCGACTTTGACTATCGAGTGTCCGCGGTTCGCCATGGAGACCGAAACAGACTCTACGTCGCTGTCTATAATCCAGCGAACGAGATCTATCGAGTGTATCGCCTGATCGATTATGACTCCGCCGCCCTCTTTATCCCAAGTTCCCTTCCAGTCGGACTCTAAATAGTAACTGTCCGGACGCGCCCAGGTCAAAACCGAAGACGCGGATAAGACTTTGCCGAGTTTTCCGCTTTCGACCGCGGATTTAACGAGTCTTGCGGAGTTATTGAATCTACATTGAAAGACCACGCCGTACAAAACTCCGTTTTCTTTTGCCTTCCTGACCGCTAACGCCGCGCTTTCGTAATCAACGTCCATCGGCTTTTCGGACAGAACGTTTATTCCGTGTAAAAACGCGCAGATCGAAACTTTTGCGTGCAGATAGTGCGGAAGAAGTATATGCACCGCGTCGAGCTTTTCAGCCTTAAACATCTCTTCGTAGTCGTAATACGCTTTGCACCCGTACTTTTCGGAGACCGCGTCCGCTCTTTCCTTTTTAACGTCGCAACAGCAAATAAGTTCCACGTCGGAAAAAGATCTGATCGACTCTAAATGCATAACGGATATCCGCCCGCACCCCACGATACCGACGCGCAGTTTTTTTACGCCTTTATCCATCTTCCCTCTTTTTCCTTCGCCTTTATTATCGCCGTGCGGATCTTCATTACCTCCAAGGTCTGCTCGGTCGGGAAAGATATCTCGCCCGTCAAAAAGAAGTTTAGTATATCGTCTATCAGGTTTTGGAAGAAGGGAGAGTTTATCGTAACCGTCTTACTCTCTTCGCCGACCTTGTTCGCCGTAACTTCGTAAGGGATCCAGTCCGCTTGCATAAGCGTAACGTTCTTTCCGTTTCCGTACCCTATCTCCATCCACTCCTGTCTGCCTTTCTTTTCGTATCTTACTTTCTCCGCGCCGACGCCCACTATCTTTACCGCCATTTCGACAAGGTGGATAACGTACTCTTCAACGCTCGCGCCGCCGCCCATGATAAGCGCGCTCTCGGTTTTCCCCTCGAACTCGTCCAGTTCGTCCGCATAGCGGAGAGCGGAACTCGTGAAAAACTTCACGCCGTATTTTTCCGCAAGATTGAAAATCGCCTTCGCGGTCTTAAAATCTTGGGCGAACGTCTTGTCGATATACGGAGACACTCCGCGCTTCATTACTTCGCGCGCGTATCTTAAATGCACTTCGGGGTTTGATGGCGCAAGCACTATAACGTAATCTGATTTTCTGCAAAGTTCGCCGATCGTTTTACACTTTTTCGCACCGAACTTTTCGCACCACTCTTCGGTCGTAAGCCCGTTTTCGTTATCCTTTTCCGCCCAGACGTACTTTACCGCAAAATCTTCGCCGTGCGTTTCGTTATAATGCTTTATAAGGTCGGGGTAGGTGTTCGCGTGCCACTCGTCTATAAAGTAATCAATAAAACCTATCGTCTTCATTAAAACTTTATCTCCTTTTTCTTGTCCGACGACTTATACAGCGCGTCTAAAAGTTTCATCGTTTCCAAAACGTTTACTATATTGCTCTTTGTCTTTTCGCCGGTCTTTATCGCTTTAATAAACGCTTCGTCTTCGCATTGATACATATCGGGGATCTCGTAGTCCGGAGTTACGGTCTCCAAAGTATTCCCGTCGAAGAACTCGAATTTTTCCCAGTAAGTAAATCTCGCGCCGCCCTTGTCGCCCAAAAAATCGACGTACATTTCGGGCTTATCGAGATTTTGCGCCCACGCGCCGTTAAAGGATATGCTCGCTTTATCAGTTCTTATATGCCCCGTGATAAAGTCGTCCACGTCGTTAGTTCCGTGCTCTATATCCGCGGTGTCTTCCGCCCACATGCTCTTATATTTATACGACTTCATATCCTTTGCCATTTCACTATAAGCGTCGCAGGTAACGGTCTTTATCTTCGCGCCGCCCAAGACGTATAAAATAAGGTCTAAAAAATGCACGCCCCAGTCGATCAGAACTCCGCCGCCCGACTGCGCTTTGGTCGTGAACGCACCGCCGAGCCCCGGGATAGACCTGCAAGAACGGAAGGAACAGTACACGTGATAAATGTTGCCGAACTTCCCCGCGTCCG
>CAMPBJ010000096.1 GCA_946637575.1 uncultured Clostridia bacterium
CTCGGCAATATAATCTACTTCGTGTTTTTGGGACTTTTAACGGCGGGACTTCGCACCGCAACGAAGATGGAAAGCGTATCTTTTGCTATCTTACTTGGAAACCTTATCGTTCCTTTGATCGACAAGTTCGTTATAAACAGACCTTTCGGCTACGTAAAGAAGAAAAAGGAAAGGAGGCAGAAAAATGCGTAAGTTTTTTTCAAACGTATGGGTTAAATGCATTTCCGTCCTCCTTGCGATAATTCTCGTCTCGGGCGGACTTATCGCGATATTAAGCGACTTACTCTACGTCTCCCCCGAAGAGAGAACGGGCAGAGCGCTTAAAAAGATATACGGCGAAGAAAAAACCTATCAAACGGTTTTAGACGTAGACGGAACGGACGAAGATAAAAAGACTGCCTTAAATTACGACAAAGGCAAGATCGAAAAGATATTCTTTATAGATAAGGAAAACGATTCGGATACCGAGTACGACATACTCTTTAGATCCACCGGTAACGAAGGATACAAGTTCGGAACGGTTACGCTTTGGATCAGAGTTTCGGTAAAAGACGGCGTGAGTAAAATAAGTAAGGTTATTTTGGACAGTTACGCGAAGCAAACGCTTATGGGAAAACTCGGAAGCGAGTACTACGGCGCGTTTTTGGTGGATATAACCGACGAATACTTTACGGCGGACAAAGAATCCGACGGAATAAAGAACACGGTCTCGGGCGCAACCAAATCGGCGACCGCGGGCGTTAACGCTGTAAACTGCGTTATAAATTACGTAAACGGGAGTTTCGGGGGCTAAAACATGAAAAACGATTACAAGAAAATTGCGCTCGACGGCGCTATAAGAAACAACCCGACTTTTAAGTTGGTTTTGGGCACTTGCCCTACGCTCGCCTTAACTACCGCGGCGATGAACGGTATCTACATGGGGATCGCGGTTACCTTCGTTTTAATGTGCAGCAACGCGCTCGTTTCTATACTTCGTCGCATTATTCCGAAAGAAGTAAGGATCCCCGCGTTCGTTTTAATTATCGCGACCTTCGTTACGATAGTAAGGCTCGTTTTAGACTATTTTTTGCCTGACTTAAACGACATTATGGGGCTTTATCTCCCGCTTATCGTCGTAAACTGCATTATCCTTGCAAGAGCGGAAAGTTTTGCAAGTAAAAACAGCCTTCTCCCCTCTATCGCGGACGGACTCTTTAACGGTATAGGCTTTACCTTTGCGTTGACGCTTATGGGCGCGGTAAGGGAGATTTTGGGACGCGGAGAAATATTCGGTACGAGACTTTGGAACTTTACGATAGACTTTTTCGGCACGAGCGCCGGCGCGTTCTTTACGTACGCCGTGTTTATCGCGTTGTTCTCGCTTATTATCGGCATGGTAAAAGACAAGAAGATAAAAGCCGAAAAGCCGGAACTTTTTGATCTTAACGCGGAGGTGAAATAATATGGGACAGTTTTTAGCAATAGTCGTTTCCGCAGTATTCATAAATAACTTCGTCGTAGTGCAGTTTTTGGGCATCTGCCCCTTCCTCGGCGTAAGCAAAGATTTTAAGTCCGCGCTCGGCATGGGGATCGCTGTTACTTTCGTTATGACGATAACCTGCCTTATCACCTATCCGATCTACACTTATCTTTTAGTCCCGCTTAAAATCGAGTTTATGGAGATAATCGTGTTTATCTTCGTTATAGCGTCGATCGTCCAGATGATCGAAATGGTGTTAAAGAAATTTTCGCCGACGTTATACAACGCTATGGGCATTTATCTTCCCCTTATCACCACGAACTGCGCGGTTTTAGGCGTTGCGGAACTCGTTATCGACGAAACGCAGATGATAAACCTTCTCGGCATATCTTCGATGAATATGGGCTATGCGGTGTTATACGGACTCTTTGCGGGGTTAGGTTTTACGCTCGCAATAGTTATTATGAGCGGTCTTCGTGAAAAGGTCGCAAGACTTCCGATAAATAAACATTTGCGCGGTTTTCCGATCGCAATGATCGCTGCTTGCTTTATCGCGATGGCGTTCTACGTGTTTTAGGAGAAAGATATGGAATACTTATTACTTAAAAGCATTGACACCGGCGTTCTTTTAACCGTTTTAGGTATAGTCGCCGTTTTATCGATAGTATTCGCGGTATTGATTGTCGCCGTTTCAAAAGCGTGCGCAGTCAAGGTTGACGAAAAGGTCGAAAAAATAAAAGAACACTTATCCGGGGCAAACTGCGGCGGTTGCGGATTCGCGGGCTGCGCGGACTTTGCGAAGGCGCTTGCGGAAGGCAAAGCGGAAGTTACTTCCTGCGGACCTACTTCAAACGAAAACAAGCAAAAGATCGCGGATATTTTGGGCGTTCCTTTCGCTAAAACCGAAGAGATGGTCGCCATCGTCCACTGTTGCGGCGGAGACAACGCAAAAGAAAAGTTTACCTACGTCGGAAACGAAGGATGCACCGAAGAAATCGCGTTTATGGGCGGCAAAAAGGTATGCCCGCACGGTTGTATCGGTAGCGGAACTTGTTCAAAAGGGTGCTTATACGGCGCGATAGCCGTAACGGACGGGGTCGCCAAAGTAGACAGAAAAAAATGTACCGCTTGCGGAGTTTGTTCGAAAAATTGTCCTAAGAGTATAATCGAAATGATTCCGAAGTCCGCAAAAGTATATATCGCTTGTTCCACGCTATGTCGCGGAAAGGACGTTATGGACGCTTGCTCCGCCGGTTGTATAGGTTGCGGACTCTGTGTTAGAAACTGCCCGTCCCTTGCGATCACAATGGAAAACAACCTTCCTAAAATCGACTACTCGAAGTGCATCGGTTGCAAGAACTGCGTTCTTAAATGCCCGAGAAAGTGTATAAGAGAAATAGTTTAGTCGCTTTTAAAACTTAAAAACTCTACCGCAAGGTAGAGTTTTTTGTTTTTATAATTAAATAATTATCTGTTCTTTTTCGCCTTTCTTACAAGGAAGTAGATCCCGTAAAACGCGGATATATAGAGAATAAATAAAACCACGACGCCCAAAGGATACAAAATGGCGTTACCGCCGACCAAGTTATAGAGCATATCGTACGGCGTTCCGTCTCCGCGGATCAGGAACATGTAGTTATACGGTATCAGAACGTCGGCAATATAGGCAACTACGCAGAAACTAACAAGAACAGTGAACGTTATCCACATGTTTTTAGGTCTCATGCTCGTCATACGGGAAATGCCGATATATAGCGACGCAAAGCCCGAGATCGAGTGAGTGACGCCCGACACTACGTTGTCAAAGGAAAGCACGGGATACGCGTTGTAATTCTGCCCTGCCCCGTAAGTTCCCAAAACCGCGCCGAGTATTCCGAAGATGAATACAAAGTCTATCGACACCTCCTTTACTCTGCCTTTTGAAAACGCCGCAAGCGGTATCGTTATCAACTGAATACTGCATAAGAAAAGCGGGAGCATACGTAAAATCGGTTCAAAACTTTCGGATCTTGCACAGACGATGATTATCTTGAATATCTCGAACCCGTCAATTAAAAACGCGCACCAGATAAGAACTAAGTTCTTCGTTTTTTCGTCTTTTGATTTGTTTTTTAACCCCAAGAAGACCGCAAGTCCGATCATCAAGACCATAAGCGTAGTAACGAAAATCAGATGAGCGGAAGACATATAGCCCTCGGGTGTTCTCTTGTAACCCTCTCCGAAACCGAAGAACTCTCTTAAAAATTCCATCATACGTAACCTTTATATCTACAGTGTTATTTTATCGATAATTTTACCGTCGATATCCTTTAATTCGACCTTTCCGTCGTCTAAAACAATGTAACTGTGCGCGGTGCCGCACTTCGGAAGAGAAACAGAACCTGCGTTTATAAAAGCCGTGCCGTTTATTCTCTCTATAAAGCCGGTGTGAAAATGCCCGTAGATCACCGCGTCGAACTTAACTTTCGGCGGATTGTCTTTGTTATAAACATGCCCGTGCGTTAAAAACACGAGTTTACCGCCCGTCTCTATCACGGCGTCTTCAAAAAAATCGAACTCGGAGATAAGAGTGTCCACCTGACTGTCGCAGTTGCCCTTTATCACCAAAAGGTTATCTTTTATCCCGTTAAGCATC
>CAMPBJ010000097.1 GCA_946637575.1 uncultured Clostridia bacterium
GTAACTACCGCATTACGGGCAGACTTAAAGATATGATAATCCGCGGCGGCGAAAACCTTTATCCGAAAGAGATCGAAGACTTCCTTTACACGAACCCGAAAGTGTCCGACGTTCAGGTAGTCGGAGTTCCCGACGAAAGATACGGCGAAGAGGCTTACGCGTTTATAATCGTCAAAGAAGGGGAAACGCTTACCGAACCCGAGATAAGGGAGTTCTGCGTGCAGAGGATAGCAAAGCATAAAGTGCCGAGATATTTCGACTTTGTGGACAGTTTCCCGATGAACGCGGCGGGAAAGATATTAAAGTATAAGATGCGCGAAGACGCCGCAAACAAGATAAAAACTTTTACAAAATAGTGTAAATCGCGTATAAGTCAGTTTTATGACGAGTAGTTACAAAATTAAACGTTAAATTGTCAAAAACGCTTGACAACTTCGGTGTATTTGGTATAATTAAATATAATTAAATTAAATGCGATGATGGAGACGGGGCGATTTAAGTTTTTCAGAGAGACGGCGGGTGGTGAAAAGCCGTTAAAACGAGAATAGTCCGGATCACTCCGTAGCAGAAACCGTGAAAGAGTTTTTATCTTCAAGTAATTGTTTCCGTTTTGGTCGGCGTCAAGACCGAATTGAGCGACCGTTTTTACGGTAATGTGGGTGGTACCGCGGAATTATCCGTCCCTGAGTTTTCAGGGGCGGTTATTGTTTAAAAACAAACTGTTCGCTTTTTGCGGACAAAAAAAGGAAGTGTAATATGGAAATCAGAATCGAAAAGGCGAAAACGTTAAAGGAAAAACCCGATTTTTCCAAACTCGGATTCGGTAAGTATTTTACCGATCACATGTTCGTTATGGACTATAAAAACGGCGAGTGGCAGGACGCGAGGATAGTTCCGTTCGGTTATATTCCGATACATCCCGCTTCCACCGTGCTCCACTACGGCGCGGAGATCTTCGAGGGGATGAAGGCTTATAAAACAGCCGACGGATTTCAGATGTTCCGTCCTTACGAGAACGCAAGGCGTATGAACAACTCCGCGGAAAGGCTCTGCCTTCCGCAGATCGACGAAGAGTTCTTCGTTAAAGCGATAACCGAACTTATTAAACTCGATTACGAGTGGATTCCGGATCTACCGGGAACTTCGCTTTACATCCGTCCGTTTACTTTCGGCAACGACGAGGCGCTCGGCGTCCACGCCGTGCATAACGCGACTTTCGTCGTCATTTTGTCGCCCGTCGGCAACTATTATGCGGAAGGTCTTAACCCCGTTAAGATAAGCATCGAACACGAAGACGTCCGTGCGGTTCGCGGCGGAACGGGTTACGCAAAGTGCGGCGGAAACTACGCCGCAAGTTTAAGGGCGGGAAAACGCGCCGAAGAGAAAGGCATTTCGCAGGTTTTGTGGCTTGACGGCGTTGAGAGAAAGTATATCGAAGAAGTCGGTTCTATGAACGTTATGTTTAAGATAAACGGCGAGATCATCACGCCGAAACTTACCGGCTCCGTTCTTCCCGGTATTACCAGAAAATCTTGTATTGAAATATTAAAGGACTGGGGATACAAAGTGTCCGAAAGACTTATTTCGGTCGACGAACTCTGCGCGGCAGCAAAAGAAGGTACGTTAGAAGAGGCGTGGGGAACTGGAACGGCTGCTGTCGTTTCTCCGATAGGTCATCTTTTCTACGAAGGGAAAGACTACGAAGTTTCGGGCAACAAGATAGGCGAACTCACGCAGAAACTTTACGACGAACTTACCGGTATTCAATGGGGCAAGAAACCCGACGAAAGAGGCTGGGTAGTCAAGGTCAGAGTTTAATGGGTAAACGCGTAAATCTTTTCATGGGGCATTACGGCAGCGGTAAAACTCACGTCGCCGTAAGCTACGCTTTGGAACTCTCCAAGGAGAAAAAGCCCGTTTCGATCTACGATCTCGATATTGTAAACCCGTATTTTCGCACGGTAGACGCAAAATCGATGCTTGATAGACACGGCGTAGAACTTATCGTGTCGCCTTACGCCGAAACGAACGTGGATATTCCCGCGATGAACGCTGCGTCTTATAAGATGACGGACGACAAGAAAAGGTTCGCCGTAGTAGACGTCGGCGGAGACGACAGGGGGGCTTTGGCTCTCGGAAGATTCAGAGACAGGCTAAAAGAAGAGAATAATTACGACGCTTTCTTGGTTGTAAACTGTTTCCGCCCCGAAACGAGGGATATAAGCGGCGCGATAGAGATCCTAAAAGAAATCGAAACGGCTGGTAAACTTCCTATAACGGCTATAATAAATAACGCGAATTTAGGGAAAGAAACCACGCTTTTTGAAGTCGAGAAGGGACTTAAATTTTGCGAAGAGTTATCGAAAGAAACGAACCTTCCGCTCGCGTTTACTTCGGTTTTCGAAGGCTTGATCGAAGGCGCAAAGACAATAACCGACAATTTAATGCCCGTGTCCGAAATTCTTTACGGCTCGTGGCAAAAATAAGGAGAAAAAATGGCAAAAGTAACTTTTAACGAAGAGCGTTGCAAAGGTTGCGGACTGTGCGTCAACGCATGCCCGAAACATATTTTGGCACTCGAAAAGGAAAAAATCAACCAAAAAGGTTATCACCCGGCAGTTATGCTCGATCAGGACGCGTGCATCGCTTGCGCTTTCTGCGCCACGATGTGTCCCGACACCGTAATTACCGTCGAGAAATAAGGAGATATTATGTCTGAAAAAGTTTTAATGAAAGGCAACGAAGCCTTGGCAGAAGCGGCGATAGCCGCCGGTTGCAGACACTATTTCGGCTATCCCATAACTCCGCAGACCGAAGTCGCGGCTTATATGGCAAAGAAGATGCCGAAGATAAACGGTACTTTTCTTCAAGCGGAGTCCGAGATAGCGGCGATAAATATGGTCATCGGCGCCGCTTCCGCCGGAAAACGCGCGATGACATCTTCGTCAAGCCCCGGAATATCGCTTAAATCCGAAGGCATATCTTACCTTGCAGGTTGCGAACTTCCCGCGCTCATCGTAAACGTTCAGAGGGGCGGCCCCGGACTCGGTGGTATTCAACCCTCGCAAAGCGACTACTTTCAGGCGATAAAGGGCGGCGGACACGGAGACTACAACCTTATCGTTTTAGCGCCCGCTTCCGTTCAGGAGATGTATTCGCTTGCTTTTAAAGCGTTCGATCTTGCGGATAAGTACAGAATGCCCGCGATGATCCTTGCGGACGGCACGATGGGGCAAATGATGGAACCGGTCGAACTTGTCGACGGCGAAGTCGAAAAGTATGAAAAGCCTTGGGCAACGACCGGAACAGCGAACCACGAAGGCAGAAACATAATCAATTCGCTTTCTCTTGCCGCGCCCGAACTCGAACAATGGAACCTTGCGCGTTACAAAAAGTATAAGGTAATCGAAGAAAACGAAGTAAAATACGAAGAATATCTTACCGAAGACGCGGAGATCATAATCGTTGCCTTCGGTATCGCGTCGAGAGTATCGAAGAACGCTATCGACGACGCAAGAAAGGCGGGAATCAAAGTCGGTATGATAAGACCGATAACGCTTTGGCCTTTCCCGAAGAAAGCGCTTAAAGAAGCGGCGAAGAAGGCGAAAGCCTTCCTTTCCGTCGAACTCAACATGGGGCAGATGGTAGACGACGTTAAACTCGCCATCGACTGCGCGCGTCCGGTTTACTTCTACGGAAGGACCGGCGGCGTTATCATGTCGCCCGAAGAGATCGTCGGAAAACTCAAAGAGATCGTAAAGGGGGATGCAAAACAATGGTAGTATTTAATAAGACGAAAGGTCTTACGGACAATCCTTTACACTATTGTCCCGGTTGTACGCACGGAATTATACACAGACTCGTTGCGGAGTGTTTGGAAGAACTCGGCGTTTTAGGTAACACCGTCGGCGTTGCGTCCGTCGGTTGCTCGGTTTTTTCTTATAATTACTTTAATTGCGACATGGTGCAAGCCGCACACGGCAGAGCGCCCGCGGTCGCGACCGGAGGAAAGAGGGCCGATCCTTCGAAGATCGTGTT
>CAMPBJ010000098.1 GCA_946637575.1 uncultured Clostridia bacterium
ACCGCTGAACGCTAAAAGCGGCACGGGGATCCCTTCCGTTAACATTATCTTTATCTTTTCTTCCGAATAAAGAGCGATGCTCCTATTAAGCGCGTTGATTTTGGCTGTGTTAAACGTTATAAGCGATATATCGCCGTTTGAGTTTTTCTCAATCAGAACAAGATCCGAATAAGATTTATCCCCCGCGGAGTTTTCGTAAATACACTCGCTTACGGCTTTTGCGGAAATTGACCTTGCCGTGTCGAAACAAATGGAAAAAATATTTTCATATATAACTTTATCCGTGTAAAAATAAAGCCCCGTCAAAAAAAACAAAATGATAAAAAAAACAAAAAAGCGTTTGACCTTTTTTTTCGGTCTTTTACGCTTTTTATTATAATAGATATTCCCGCTTACACACTCTATCATATAATAGAGTATTCGGTTTTAATTCTTTTTAGACTTCGACTTAAACAACACGGCAAAAATATACCCAAATACGATAGCGGACGCAATACCCCCGCCCGCGGCCGTTATCCCGCCGGTGATCGCCTTAAAAAGACTTTCTTTTGCGCCTTCCATCGCGCCTTTAGAAAGTAGGTAACCGAAACCCGAAATAGGCACGGTCGCACCGCTACCCCCAAAGTCGACAATGTATTGATATAGCCCGAACGCTTGCAAAACCGCACCGGAAAGTAAAAAGATAACGAGGATTTTCCCCGAAGTGAGTTTCGTATAATTTATAAGAAGTTGCGCAACGGTACATATAGCCCCGCCGACTGCAAAAACCTTTAAAAACATCAATAATATATCCATATCAACTCTCTATAACCACCGCATGCGCGATCGCGGGAATACTTTCACCCTGTCCCGAAGACACAGAAGAAAGTAAAGCCCCGGTCGCCATAAACAGCATTTTTTTGTACTCTTTTTTAAGAAGTTTTTCGTAAAAATATGAACAAAAAACAAGCGAAGAGCACCCTGCACCGCTTCCGCCCTGATACTCTTTTTCGGCGACGTTATAAATAAGCTCCCCGCAGTCTACGTGGTTTTTATTCATATCGTAACCTTTTTCCCAAAGGATATCTTTAACAAGCCTACTACCGAGCGCACCCAAGTCCCCGGTAACTATAATATCGTAGTCGTTAGGAGAAGTGCCGGTGTTTTTAAAGTGCGTGTAGAGCGTATCCGCCGCAGCCGGCGCCATCGCCGCGCCCATGTTGTTTACGTCCGTAACTCCGAAGTCCACAACTTTCCCTATCGTTCCGCCGGTAATCTTTACTCCGCCACCGCTTTTTGAAAGAACAGTTGCTCCCGCGCCCGTAACCGTCCATTGAGCCTGTGGCGGACGCGTAGAGCCGAGTTCTAACGGGTACCTGTATTGTCTTTCGGCGGAGGAAAAATGGCTGCTCGTCGCACATACGACGTTATTTAGGTATCCACCGTCAATTAGTGCGCCTCCAAGGAGCATGCTTTCTGTAAACGTTGCGCACGCGTTATACGCTCCAAGGTACCCACTACTGAAATTCCTCGCCGCAAAAGTCGCGGAAATAATCTGATTTAAAAGGTCGCCCGCAATAATGCAGTCGATATCTTTTTCGGTTTTATCGGCGTTTTTGATAGCGTTTTTTATAACGGCATAAAGCATTTTGCTTTCCGCTTGTTCAAAAGTCTTTTCACCGAAAGTATCGTCGTTTAGTTTTATCTCTATTTTATCGCCGAGAGTACCTGCGCACTCTTTCGGACCGCCTATCGAACACACGCCTATGATCTTCGGAGAATTTTTAAAATAAATAGTTCTTTCCATCAAAAAATCCTGTAAATTACAAAATAAATAAGTCCTACGAGTACGCTTGCGGACACGCCGAACACAATGATAGGACCTGCAACCGTAAACATTTTTGCCGCAGTTCCGTAGATATACCCTTCTGTTTTAAACTCCATTGCCGGAGAAACGACAGAGTTGGCAAATCCTGTTATCGGCACGATAGAACCTCCGCCGGCGTACTTACCTATCCTGTCGTAAACGCCTAAACCGGTCAAAAGCGAACCTAAAAATATAAGTACGATAGAAACGTAAGAGGCAAGTTCGTCGCCTGTAAGTCCAACTACTTCCTGGAAAAAATAGCGCAGTCCCTGACCTATCGAACAGATAAAACCGCCCACCCAAAAGGCACGAAGAAGTGATCTTTTTTCGTTCGTTTTCGGGGATATTTCGGCGACAAAGTCAAGGTAATTCTGATTTACGCAGTCTTTAGAAGTTTTCATTTATTCTCGACCTTTCCTTTAAAATTAAACACAGACTCTTTTTCATCTATATTTTTCAAAAAAGTTGCGTCCTTTTCAGTTTTTCTCATCGGTAATATTTTTGCTCTTTTTAGTTGTTTTTATACAAAAAATACGGCTAAAACTTAAGCCGTATTTTATCTAATATCTTATTTTCGAGTCTTGATACCTGGACTTGCGACACGCCGAGCGCCTCCGCAATCTCAGTTTGCGTTTTATCTCTGTAATAACGAAGAATAATAAGTTTCTGTTCCCTTTCGGTTAAACCGCTTATCGCGTTCGATATTTCGATTTTGTCGAGCATCTTGTCTTCGCCGTCGAACACGGGGATCCGCTCGATCATCTCCTGTCCGTCCTCTTCGTCAACTGTTTTATCGAAGATAGATAACGGCATTTTGGAACTATCCATCGCAACTACTACTTCTTCGGGCGTTATTTTAAACTCTTCCGCAATTATCTCGACCGACGGAGAATCGTTGTTTTTACTCAAATATTCATCGACAAACCTGTTTATTTTGTTTGCGAGTATTTTAAGGTTTCTCGATACTTTGATCGCTCCGTTGTCGCGTATATAACGTTTTATTTCACCTACTATCATGGGTACTGTGTAAGTCGAAAACTTTACGCCGAAACTCTCGTCGAAGTTATTGATCGCTTTTAGAAACCCCATGCAGCCGATCTGATACAGATCGTCGTACTCGATGCCCTTATTGATAAAGCGTTTGATAACGCTTTTAATAAGCGGCGCGTTATAAGTAAAAATGCGTTCTTTCGCCTTTTCGTCGCCGGATTTTGCAAGTTTTACGTCGGATAGAACGTCGTAACCTTCAAGCATTTTCTTCCTTTAATTCACCAACGATTTTTTTCATCATATATACCGAAGTGCCCTTGCCCTTTTCGGAAGTAACCTTTACGTCGTCCATAAAACTCTGCATAATCGTAAAGCCCATGCCTGAACGCTCTGAACCTTCAAAAGTGGTAAAGAAAGGCTGAACGGCCCTTTCTATGTCGTCGATACCGACGCCTTCGTCCGATATATTGATATGTAACTCGTTGCCCCGAATTTCCGACTCGATGGTTATGTTTCCAACCTCATTTGGATAACCGTGAACTATACAGTTTGTAACCGCTTCCGACACGGCTGTTTTAATGTCGGAAATATCCGCAAGGTTCGGGTTTAACCCCAAAGCGAAGCACCCGACCGTACTTCTTGCAAAAGACTCGTTTTCAGAAAGAGACAAGAACTGCAACTTCATTTTATTGTTTTCCATAATCCACTCCGTTAAATTTTAGGCATGATCGAATAAAGCCCGGCGAGTTCGATCACCTTTTCGGTAGAGAAAGACGCACCCTTTATGTAAGACGGAATACTTCTTTCTTTTAATTTTTTATACCGACCAATAAGAAGACCGATCCCCGTGCTATCCATAAAAGATACGCCTGAAAGGTCAAAAACGACCTTATTCGAATTCGGGTTATCCAAAATAAGCGAATCGAGAATATTTTTAGCGTTACTTGCGGAACACTCGTCGAGTTCGCCGTAAACGAAAACCGTAAGCGATCTTCCGTTCTTTTTATACTTTACGTCCATAAAACACCCCGCAACAAAAATTACAAATAAACTATAACGATTTTGTCGCGTGATTTAATGGTATTTTTTGTAACTAAAATGCGAATAATGTAAAAAGAAGTTAAAAAAATTAAGGTAAATTTTTTTTGAAAAATAGCCGTTTTTTTGTTGACAATTCGAAAGATTTATTATACTATAATAA
>CAMPBJ010000099.1 GCA_946637575.1 uncultured Clostridia bacterium
TCTTTCCCCGTCGCCATACATATAAGGTCCTTTACCCTTATCCCCTTAAACTTCACGGGGCTTTGAAACGCGAACGCGATCCCCTCCTTTGCCCTTTCGGTTATCGTATGTTCGGTTACGTCCTTTCCGCCGAAGAAAATTTTACCTTCCGTCGCCTTGTTGATGCCGACGATAAGTTTTGCAAGCGAAGACTTACCGCTCCCGTTCGGGCCGGTGATCACGACGAGTTTATTGTCCGGCACGGTAAGGTTTATGTCGTGCAATATCGTCTTTTCAGTTCCGTTGTCACTCACTTTAAGCGACACGTTCTTTATTTCAAGCATAGATCGCTCCTGCATTTTTTGTCCGTTAGACATTATAAACTATTTTTCCGAAAAAAACTACTTTTGATCGCAGTTTTTTAAAATTATAACGATAAAAGGAACGACCGCGGAGTTTATGCTCCGCGGTCGTCTCATTTTTTTCTTTATTTGTCCGAAAGTTTACGCTCGAAGTCGGCTTTTATCTTTCTGAACTTCTCTTTTGCTATCACTTCGGTTTTTCCGACTACGGAGTAGTAAGTTTTAAGTTTGGGTTCTGTTCCCGAAGGGCGCACGCAGACGAATCCGCCGCCCGATAGTTCGTAGTACACCGCGTTTACCTTTTCGCAGTCCAGATCCTCTTCCACGTCGCCTACGATACGCTTCGCGGTCGAATAATTTCTCGTCGCGACGACTTTAACTCCGCCGATAGAGTCGATTTTTACGCTCTTCATTTTATCGACGACGGCGTTCATCTCGTCCATCGCGGTAAGACCGGAATAGAGCGTGGACACGCTCGCGTCGTAAACGTAGCCGTACTTTTCGTAAAGTTCTTTGAGTTTTTGCCAGATCGCCACGCCGTGATAGGTGTAGTAACACACCATTTCCGCAAAGAGCATGCTTGCGACGACGGCGTCCTTATCCCGCGCGTGAGTACCGAAAAGATATCCGCAGGACTCCTCGAACCCGAACACAAAGTGGCGCAACCCCGTATCGTCGAGCGTCTTGATCTTTTCGCCGATAAACTTAAAGCCGACAGGCACGTCCATAATTTCCACGCCGTAACCGTCGCATATCGCTTTTGCCATATCCGTCGTAACGAAGGACTTTACGACGAAACTCTTTTCGGAGAGTTTACCTTTCTGCTTTAATCTCGATAAAACGTAGTCCAGTAAAAGTATCCCCGTCTGATTGCCGGAGAGCGCGAAAAATTTCCCGTCTTCCCCACGGATAGCGACGCCCAACCTGTCGCAGTCGGGATCTGTTCCGAACACGGCGTCCGCGCGCTTAAAGTCAGCCATCTTAATCCCTAAAGACAAGGTCTCCTTGTACTCGGGGTTCGGCACTTCTACCGTCGAAAACTCGGTATCCGGCGCGACCTGTTCGGGAACGAGCGTCGCTTTTATGCCGATCCTTTTTAGTATCGTGGTAACGGGAATATATCCGCTGCCGTGGATCGGCGTGTATATTATCTTTAAATCTTTCCCCATCGCGACGACTTCGCCGGGGGATAAACACAGTTTTTCGAGAGTCTTATAATACGCGGCGTCCACCCTTCTCGGAACGGTTACGATCTTTCTCGCGTTTTCAACGTCGCAGATGATCTCGCCGGAGACGGGACTTTTTATTTTCTTTATGTATTCGACTATCACCGCGGTAGCCTCGGGAGACATTTGCGCACCGTCGCTACCGTAAACTTTATAGCCGTTGTACTCTTTCGGGTTGTGGCTCGCCGTGATCATAATGCCGGCGGTCGCCTTTAACTTCCTTATCGCAAAAGAGAGCATCGGAACGGGGTGTACGTCCGAAAAAAGATAGGCTTTTATGCCGTTCGACGTTAGAGTCAGCGCGGCAGCGTACGCAAAGTCGGAAGACATCCTTCTCGTATCGAAAGAGATAACCACACCGCGCTTTCTCGCCTTTTTGCCGAGTGATTTTATGTATTCGGCAAGCCCCTGCGTCGCACGGGTAACGGTGTAAACGTTCATCATATTCGTGCCGAGACCGATAAGCCCGCGCATACCCGCAGTTCCGAACTCCAAATCTTTCCCGAACCTGAACTCTATTTCTTTTTCGTTTCCTGCAATATCCTGCAATTCCTTTCTTTCTTCTACCGAAAGTTTGGAAGACGCAAGAAACGCTCTGTATTCGTTCTGATAACCCATTTTTATATCCTGACCCACATATTCGGCATAAATCCGTAACATTGATATTATACACTTACGGAGAAACGCTGTCAATAATGTCAAAGCATAAATTGCACCCAAAAAAGACCGAAAAAATGTTAAAGACTTCGTAAAATCAGTTGACATAAAAGGTTTATTTTGCTAAAATTTATTAGCGCTTTGAGAAAAAGGCTTTTTGCGGGTGTAATTCAATGGTAGAATTCCAGCCTTCCAAGCTGGCAGCGTGGGTCCGATTCCCATCACCCGCTCCAAATTATTACGAACGCCTTTCGGCGGTCGGAATAATTTCAAGTGGATGTAGTAGGGAGTCGGACAAGTCCGTCGCTTGCGACATCGTAGCGTAAGCGGAGATGCTTCCCATCACCCGCTCCAAATTATCACGAGCACTTTTCAGTGGTCGGAATAATTTTGAAAAATTGAATAACGGCGTTTGAGGCTTATGCGCCTGTAGCTCAGTCGGATAGAGCACCGGCCTTCTAAGCCGGGTGTCAGGGGTTCGAATCCCTTCAGGCGCGCCAAATATGGCGGGTGTAGCTCAGTTGGTTAGAGCGCGAGATTGTGGTCCTTGAGGTCGTGGGTTCGATTCCCATCTCCCGCCCCATTTATTTTAGGGGTATCGCCAAGCGGTAAGGCACGGGATTTTGATTCCCGCATTCGTAGGTTCAAATCCTGCTACCCCTGCCAAAAGAAAACGCGACTTGCGGTTTTATCCGCCTTTAGCTCAGTTGGTAGAGCACCTGACTCTTAATCAGGGTGTCCGGGGTTCGAGTCCCCGAAGGCGGACCATATCCAAATCATCGGGAAAATCCCGATGATTTGGATATAATCAAGTTTCTTACTAAAAAGCGTTTTGCCCCATTAGCTCAGGTGGTAGAGCACGTGACTTTTAATCACGGTGTCCGGGGTTCGAGTCCCCGATGGAGCACCAACAAAAAAAGATACACTTCTGTGTATCTTTTTTTGTTCTCTCTTCTAAATTAGGGGACTCGAACGGGTGGGAAGTTGCAAAGCAACCGAATAGCCGACGGAACGGCTATTCGCCACCCCGGCGTGATAGCAAGGCGAAGCCTTGCGGAGCGAGTCCCCGATGGAGCACCAACAAAAAAAGATACACTTTTGTGTATCTTTTTTTGTTCTCTCTTCTAAATTAGGGGACTCGAACGGGTGGGAATTTGCGAAGCAACCGAACAGCCGACGGAACGGCTATTCGCCACCCCGGCGTGATAGCAAGGCAAAGCCTTGCGGAGCGAGTCCCCGAAATTTTTCTTGTAGCACTTCCCTATTATTATTTAGTGTGATATAATAAAGGAGGTTAACGGCGTTATGGAATTACTGTTTTAGCTCCCTAATATTATTTGGTATGGTATAATCATAGTATTGTATTCCACAGATTTTGCATTGTTTTAGTTCCCTATTATTATTTGGTATGGTATAATACGACGGAACAGCGATAAACATATTTTGTCGTTTTAGTTCCCTATTATTATTTGGTATGGTATAATTTCGGGCGTAATGCCTAAAATGCCATTATGGTTTTAGTTCCCTATTATTATTTGGTATGGTATAATAATCGGCTAAAACGGTAAAAATTGTTAAGCGTTTTAGTTCCCTATTATTATTTGGTATGGTATAATAACGGCAATCACTATTTCAATAGCAAGTTGGTTTTAGTTCCCTATTATTATTTGGTATGGTATAATCGGCGACGGCGTGGGGCTCGCGTGGAATACGTTTTAGTTCCCTATTATTATTTGGTATGGTATAATAACTCTCGATATGAATATAGTAACGCTTGGGTTTTAGTTC
>CAMPBJ010000100.1 GCA_946637575.1 uncultured Clostridia bacterium
TAAAGTAACGGTTGCAAACGCCTATGTTAAGTATCTTTCCCGCTTTTTCCGCTTCCCTTTCCATCTTTTCGGAGAGTTTGTAGTTCACGGTTATCGGCTTTTCGCAGAACACGTGCTTCCCCGCCTTTAACGCGTCCATCGTTATCGTATAATGCAGATAGTTCGGCGTTAGAATAAACACCGCCTCCACTTCGCCGTCAGAAAGCGCCACGTGATAATCCGAGATCGCGTTTTCGATCTTCGGAAAGTCCTTTTTTAACGCTTCCGCCTTTTCGGGCAGAATATCGCAAGCGTATTTGATCCTTAGATCCTCGATTTTTGACATGGCGGGAAGATGCGCGTTCCTCGCAATCCTTCCGCAGCCTATTATCGCCACAGTCGTCATAAAAAAATACCTCCGTTTATAGGTACTTTTATTATATTACCTTTTCCCCTTTGCAGTAAATAGCCGTTCGTCATCAATTTTTTGTCATTTTTTCATTTTTTAACCCTTTTAACGACTAAATCGGCGATAATTTTTTATCATTTATTGACAGGCACTAAATGCCGAAGTATAATAAGGACGAGGCGAAAAATGGAAAAGGAAACCTTGTACAGATTAAGTAACGACTATCTTTTGTCGCCCTTAAAGTTCGGGGACTCGTTTTTGGTTCAGGTCGGGCGAAGGTACTGCAAGCCGTCCGAAGTGATACGCGCGCACGCTCACGTAGGGTTTTACGAACTTACGGTCGTAGTCGGCGGAAAGGGCGAAGTTTCGGCGAACGGAGAGAAAAAGCCCGTAAGATCGGGCGATATTTTCGTTTCCCTTCCCTTCGACGTGCACGAAATAAAAAGCGACGCGGGCGCGGGATTAGAGTACGACTTTATATCCTTTTACACCGAAAACGGCAAGATAAACGACGAATTCGAGGAGATCATAAAGCGGTCCGGAAGCGGCGAAAACAGGATAATCCGCGACGAAAAGATAGAGCATTTAGTTAAAAACGTCATCGCGGAGTTTTCCGCGCAAAACTCCCCCTTCTTTTTTGAAGCGGTAACGAACAGCCTTTCGCTTTTGCTTATCTACCTTTCGCGCGACTTAAAGCACGAAAAGACGGTAACCTTAAACAAATCGGAGTCCGAAGTTTTGTGTTATCAGATAATGAACTACGTGGACACGCACCTTAATACCCTGACCGTTTTAGAAGAGGTGGCGGAAAAATTCGGCTACAACTATCGATACCTTTCGGGCGTTTTTAAAAAGACGACGGGCAAGACTCTTTCGGAATATTATCATAGGCGCGTGTTAGAGACTGCAAAGGCGTTGGTTTTGGAGAATAAGAAAAAAATAGGCGAGATCGCCGAAACTTTCGGTTATACTCCCTATTCTTTTTCAAAAGCGTTTAAAAAAGAGTTCGGCGTTTCGCCGAAGACTCTGCAAAAAACAGACTAAAAAAGGGCGGGAAATCCGCCCTTTTTTAATTTTCTTTTTAAATCAGACGAGCGCTCTCAACTCGTCGATATCGTTTACGGTCGCGCAAATGGTATTCGCGTCGTCGCCGAAGCAAAGCCTTTCGCCGAAACGCTCCTTATTCAACTCGTAAAAATATGCCGCCAGTTCCATTTTTGTAAACCGTTTCTCGAATTCTAACGGGAACTTTCTCTCTATCGGCTGATAGCGGTTTGCCATCGCCTTTTTTACCCCGTCGTAGATTTCGGACAGCACGACTTCGGTAGGTCTATATATTGCCGAAGTTCTGCCCTTTCCGGTTTTGGTCTGAACGGTGGTTATGCGCGCGTCGTACTCTTTGACCTGTTTTAAGCACACGTCGTCGCTGGCGCAGAAGATCGCCGGAACGCCGAAGGTAGACGCTATCATGCTGTCGATATCCAGTTCCCCAACCTGTTTTCCGTCGATTTTAATATACTGTATCTCCAAGCCGTTGTAGGTATGGCATAAAATGCCGTTAATGCTGCCCGCTCTCGAGTGGTATCCGATAAATATGATCCCGTCCACCTTTATGTCCGCTAAAAAGTTAAGCCGCGTCGCCATCTCCTTCGGGGGATCTACCTTTTCGACTCTGGAATCCACGAGTTCCATATAAAGGTTGTCTCTTCCGCCGTGGTTATCCCAAAGGAAAACCTTTTCCGCGCCGTTATCGTAAAGCGCACGGGCGACCGTGTTCACCTCTTCTGTCGCGGAGACGACTGCCTTTGCGTACTCGGACGAATCCTTTGCGATAGCGTAATACGGCGACTGACCGGTGTACTTTACACCCTCAACGCCGTGGACGCCTTCCATATCAACTGCGATCAAATATTTCATATTAAGCCTCCTATACAACTAAACGGAATTCGTGAAGATCGTTTACGGTCGCTTTTAATATATGTGCGTCGTCGCCGAAAGCGATCCTGTCGCCTAATTCCTTTTTCTTTTCTTCTAGAATCCACGCTGCCGACTCTACTCTCGTGTGCCGAACCTCGATCTCCATGGGGAATTCGTGTTTTACGGGCTTATAATCGAACTTCGCCGCCTTTTTAACGCCGTCGTAGATCTCGGACAGGACGACTTCGGTCGGGCGGAAGATCGCGGAATTTCTTCCCGTGCCGATCTTCGTTATAACGGTTTCGATTCTCCCGTCGTATTCTTTGGCTTGGTTTACGCACACGTCGTCGCTGGCGACAAAAAGCGCCGGAACACCGAAAAAGGAAGCGATCGTGCTGTCCACGTCGATCTCTCCGACGGGTTTTCCGTTTATTTTGACGTACTGAATATTTACCGAACTGTAAGTATGCGCAAGAACGCCGTTTATACTGCCCTCACGGGAGTGATAGCCTATAAAAATGATCCCTTTAACGTTTATATCCTTCAAAAAGTCGAGACGGGTGATCATTTCCTTCGGAGGATCGACCTTTTTAACGCGGGAATCGATAAGTTCCATGTACAAATTATCTTTACCGCCGTGGTTATCCCAAAGGTAAACGTTTTCAGCCCCGCTATCGAATAGGGCGCGAGCGGCGGCGTTTACTTCGCCCGTTGCGGAGACTACCGCTTTTTTGTACTCGGCAAGTTCCGAAAGCAACCCCTTGTACGCTTCGCCGACCACACCGTGAACGCCTTCCATATCAACCGCTATCAAATAGTTCGCCATTTTCTTCTCCCAGTTTATTAAGGTACATAAATATATTGCCACAATAAAAAAATATTGTCAATCAAAAAGGAAACGGCGCGGGTTTTTTGTGCAAAATGAAGAACTTTATTCTTTACAAAGAATAAAATGTATAGTAAAATATCATTTAAGGTGAAACTATGAATAGAGATAAAGAAATCTTAAAAACGAGCGCGTTCGGTATCGCGGGGAACGTGCTTTTGGTCGGCTTTAAGGTGTTCGTCGGCATACTTGCGTCGTCTATCAGTATCATAACCGACGCGGTGAACAACTTTACGGACGCGCTTAGCAGTTTAGTCACGATGATCGGGACGAAACTTTCGGGCAAAAGTCCGGATAAAAAACACCCGTACGGGCACGGAAGGGTAGAATTTTTGACCTCGACCATCATCGCGTTTTTGATCCTCGTCGCAGGCATAACGGCGATCTACGAATCGGTGATGAGTTTAATAAATAAGGACGCGCCGTCATATTCCGTATATTCGTTTATCATAATCGCCATCGCTATCATTGTAAAAATCGGGCTTGGTCTGTACTTTAAAACAGTCGGCAAAAAGGTAAAAAGCGACGCCCTGTCCGCGAGCGGAATAGACGCGTTGCTTGACAGCGTGTTGTCTTTGGGCACGCTTGTCGGCGCGCTTATCTCCTACTTTTTCGGCGTGCATTTAGAGGGCTACATCGGTATCGCGATCGGCTTATTCATCATTAAAACGGGTATCGACGTTTTGCGCGAGTCCATATCGAAGATAATCGGCGAGCGCGCGGATAAGGAGTTTACCGACGCGATGATACGCGATATCGCGAGCGACGAAGAAGTGTTCGGCGCTTACGACCTTATCTTAAACAATT
>CAMPBJ010000101.1 GCA_946637575.1 uncultured Clostridia bacterium
CGAATAAGTCCTCGTATAATCCAAAGTCGTATACTTAAACGCGATCTGATCGGGAAATTCTTCGACGACCTTATCCAGAACCTGAGAGAAGGTCTTCTCAACAAGCGTTTCTTTTTCCCAGATATAGTAACCGTCGCCGCGGTTGTTTTTATAAAGCGTACTGTTCCACGGCACGCCGTCGAAAGTGGGCATTACCGACGAGAACTGCGGAATAACTATCCCCGCGTCTCCGAGCCCGCCGAGACGTTCTTTAAATAATTCCAAGGAAACAAAACCTTCGTAGTTAACCGAACGCAAACTGCCGACGATGGATTTAAGCGGCAGATCGCCTTCCCCTATAAGACAGTATTCGACCGAACCGTCATTTTTCACGAAACTGTCTTTTATATGTATATGTTTTATATGTTTGCCGAGATTTTTAACGGATATTTCGGGTTTTTCGCCCGCAAACCTGTGCGTGTTGTGGATATCCCAAAGCGCGGAAAAATTATCGCTCGAAAACTCGCCCAAAAACTTGCCGAGTTTTTCGGTGTCCGAGAAAAGCCCCATCGTCTCCATCAGGAGCGTAACGCCGTTTTCTTCCGCATACTCGATTAAAGGCGGAAGTTTTTCGAGTAGAAAAGAGTAAACCTTATCGAAACAGTCTTCCTTTGAAAACGCGTGCAGTCTAATAAACTCCGAGCCTAAAACCGAGGCGAGCGAAACGAGTTCTTTTATCTCCTTTTCCGCGTCGGAAAAGTTCTCCGTATCCGCAAGGTTAGACACGGAGTCAAGACATGAAATACAAACGCCGTTCTCAAAGAGTTTTCTTTTTAGAATCGGCAAATTGTCGCCCGAAAAGTCCGCGCCGTAGTTAAAACACGGTGCTTTTACGTCGTGTATCTCCAAACCTTTTATTTTATTTTCCGAAAGGAGCGGAATTATCTCGTCGAGTTTTAAGTTCCACCCGTTCGTTGAGAAGGAAAGTTTCATAAATTATCTTCCTCGTAAACGATTTTGTTGAGCGCGTTTATATACGCCCTGATGCTTGCGCCAACAATGTCCGTTGAAACGCCACGCCCGGAATATATCTTGCCTTGGTTACGGAGCGAAACGTACGCGACCGCCATAGCCTCTTTGCCTTCCGTAACTGCGCCGAGTTCAAAGCCGTCAAGTTCGAAGTGGCGACCTAAAACGCTCTCTAACGCAAGGAACGCCGCGTCGACCGAGCCGTTTCCGAACGAAAGCCCATAAAGTTCCTTACCCGCCTTTTTAATAACCACGCTTGCCGTAGCGGGCAGCACGTTGCTGCTTGCGACCGAGAACTTAACGAGTTCGTAAGTCGGCGGAACTTGAAGGATACTGTTCGATATGACTACGTCGAGTTCTTTATAGTTTACCGCCTTTTTCTCGGAAATGCGTTGAAGTTCTTTATAAACGGTCTTTAACTCGTCGCCGTCTAAAACGTACCCGCGTTTTTTAAGTATCTCCGAAAGACTTTCTAAAGTTAAGTTTTCGGGAAGTTTTTCGTCGGCTTCGGGGCTTGCCGTAAACACGCTTTCACGCTTTGAAAGTAAATCGTTCACCTTCCCCGCGATCCTAATTAGCGCGGTCTTGTTTACCCCGATACTTACGCCTTTTTTTGAACCGATCTCGTCGAGCGCTTTAACCGTCTTTATAAACTCCGGAGTGTCCGATAAGTTCGACGCAGAAAGTTTTACGCCGTCAGCACCGCTTCCGATCGCGTCGAAAATAGCGGAAACGCCGAGCGAAAACGCGTCAGAAAACCTTACGAAAAGGTTTACGTCTTTAAGCGACGGAACGGCGGAGTAAAGTTCGCTTATCATTTTCTTCACGGCTTCGGTAAGGCATACGCCCTGCTCGTCGTAAACCGTGACGGTCTTCGCGCCGCAATTTATCGCAGTCTCCACCGCTTTTGCAAGGAATTCGGGTTCCGCTCTCGTGCCGTCGAAAAGTTCCGCCTCCACGTTTTCACAGATCGAACTTGCTTTTTTTACGAGCGTACCTAAAAGTTCAAGCACCGCTTTCGGTTTTTTGGCGAGTTGATATTCCATCTGCACGGGCGAAACGGGAATAGAAACGATGAGTTTTTTATTGTTCGCGCCGGATATTAGGGCAAAACTTTTTTCAACCTCTTCTTCGGTGTTGCCCGAAACTACCGCGATACCGGAATTGCCGTTCAGCGCACACGCGGTCTTTATAAGCATTTCTTCGGTTTTATTCCCTAAAACGCACGGGAATTCCACAAAATCAACGCCGAGCTCGTTAAGGCTCTTAAAGATTTCGAGTTTTTCTTTAAATGATAAAGATACGTTTTCTCTTGCAAGTGTGCGAAGCGTTTCGTCGCTTATTAAAACCTTTTTCATCGTCTACTCCTTTATTTGGTCTTGTAAAAAAGAACGCCCCGAACTAAAAAGTTCGGGGCGAATATATCCGCTGTACCACCCAATTTCGTTGATAAATCAACCTTATTCGTCTGTAACGGGACTAACCGCAGAAGGCTACTTTGATTTCGCCGACCGAACTCCGAGATGAGTAACTACGACTTCCCTGTCCGCTCACACCCACCGCAGACTCTCTTTAAGTTCCGTCGCCGTCTTTTCTCTTCACAGTCTTTAATATATGGTTAATTATATAAAAAATCGCGAATATTGTCAACTGATTTTTTATGCCGACGCCTTATTTTTTAATAAAGCTTAAGAAGTTTTCGCCTAAAATGGTTTCCTTTTCCCTTTCGGTCAGTTTTAACTTCATAAAACGCAAAAGTTCTTCGTCAGCCTTCCACATAGGAAAATCCGTTCCGAAAAAGAACCTTTCCGTGCCGAACTTTTTTATAAGCGACGTCGCAAAGTCCACGTCTAAAAAAGGAAGCGAAGAACTCGTATCGAACCAGACGTTGGAAAGCCCTTTATAAACGTCTAATTCGTCCCAGCACCTGTAACCGCCGAAGTGCGCGCCGATAAATCTGTTTTTCGGAAAAAGTTTCGCGACGGTCGCCATTTTATAAGGTTTCGAGTATTCGTACCTATTGTCGCCCGTATGAAAGAGTATGGGAAGAGAAAACTCACCCGCAGCCCTATAAAACTTAAAAACGCTTTCGTCGTCTATCGAAAACTTCTGAAAGTCGGGGTGTAACTTTATGCCGCGGATACCGGCTTTTACGCAACTCTCTACCCTCTCGAAGATCTCTTCTTCCGAAAGATCCTGATGCAAGGTCATAAACCCGATAAACTCGGGGTGTTTTTCGCACTCTGAAAGTATAAATGCGTTTATGGAATCCACCTGATGCGCGGTGGTCGCTACCGAGTGGACAACAAACCTGTCTATCCCCGCAGACTTCCCGTTTTCCAAAAGTCTTTCGGCAGTTCCCGCCGGAAGCGACATTTTTATATCGTAAAACTCGCCTATAACTTCGGTTGCTTTACCCGCGATCTTTTGCGGGTAGATATGCGCGTGTGCGTCAATGATCATTTTTATTTTAGTCCTTTGTTTTATTGTCCGTCGAATACCTTTATGTACGAAACGTCAAGTTTCCACTCGGGGACTCGGCTGCGCCTTTCTAATACTTCGTTCGCTTTTTTAAGGTCGCTTTTCATCTCCGCGTAGGATACGCCGTTTACTTTCATATAATGGTCTTCCGCTCTTTCGCCGAGCCCTAATAAATAACTGCGGTTTATGTGGAAAACGTTGTGGCATGATTTACAGACGGCGATAACGTTTTCAAGTTTCTGTACGCCGCTTTTCTCGTCGTAACTCCATACTTCGTGCGCGTCGAGTCGGTCGGTCTTTTTTCCGCATACTTCGCACTTCCCGTTAGCCCTTGTCTTAACTTTCGTCTTTATCTTATCCCACGCTTTTTTAGGCAAAAGTTCGTGGAGATTTACCTTCCAACAGCCCGCGGGGATCAACTGAAATTCG
>CAMPBJ010000102.1 GCA_946637575.1 uncultured Clostridia bacterium
CAAGACGACGAAAAACGAAAGACCTTATTTTAAGGATAATTTCGGCGACTACTGGCGTTGTTACCGCTATATCGAAAATTCGTTTACTTTCGATTCGACGGACGATCTTTCTGTCATCGAAGAGGTGGGGAAGGCTTTCGGCGAGTTCCAGAACGCCTTAGACGGTTATCCCGCAAAGTCGCTTTACATCTCGATCCCGAACTTTCACAACACGCCCAAAAGATACGAAAGGTTTTCGGAGATAGTAAGAAAGGATAAGCTGGGCAGAAAAAAGGAAGTTGTTTGCGAGATAGACCGCATTTTATCCTTTAAGGAAAGCGCAAGCGTGATACAGAATATGCTTGACGTAGGTAAACTGCCTTTAAGGGTAACGCATAACGACACGAAGTGCAACAACGTTTCTTTCGATAAGGATACCGGAAAATCGCTTGCGGTTTTGGATCTTGATACGGTAATGCCGGGCGCAATCGCCTTCGACTTCGGCGACGCGGTGAGGAGCATCGCAAGTACCCGTGAAGAAGACGATCCTGACTTTAAGAACGTATTTTTGGATCTGGATAAGTACGCCGCTTTTGCGAAAGGCTTTGTTTTAAGCGTAAAAGAAAAACTTACTCCCGCAGAAAAGGAGACCTTAAACCTCGGCGTGTTCACCTTGACGGTCGAACTTGCCATGCGGTTTTTGGGCGACTACGTTAACGGAGATAAATACTTTAAGATAAACTACCCGTGGCACAATCTCGACAGGGCAAGAAACCAACTTGCGCTTGCCGAAGATATTCTCGTAAAAAGAACCGAGATGGACAGGGTATTAGACGAACTTTTAAGGAGTCCCGATTAAATGGATGAAGAACTCACTACGGTAAACGAAAACGAAAAGGAGACAGAACCTAGCGCGCTCAGTCGGATTCTGCTCGTCGTCAAACGGAACATTTTACTTATTTTAATTATCGTCGCGATAGGAATAGGCGCGGGCGTGCTTATAGCATACCTGAAAAAGCCCGTATATACCGCGACGAACGTGGTAACGTTTACGGCGGCGTCAACTTCTTCAGAAAAGCAGAGCATTACAAGCAATATCGATTTTATGACCTTAAACTTTAAGTCGGTCGTCGATTTTTGCAGAAGCGACGTCGTTGCGGACAGGGCGGACTTTTATTACGCGAATCTTTTAAAGGAGAGGGAAACCAAGCCTTCGCTTTCGGTAAACGAGTATTTAAAAGCGCTCGAAATCTACGAAGATACGTACAAAAAACAAGCGGAATATGGTGCTTATACATACTCGGACTACTATAACGATAAGGTAACGTCGAGCAAAGGTTACGTCGAACTCTACGGCGAAGATAAAAGCCACGCGGACGAATACGTAGATTTGATGCTGTCTAAAGATCTTAACGTTTCTTACGGTGTATTCAGGTATTTTTTTGCGAGGAAAAAGGCGAACGCGTCGCTCACCCTTGAAAACTATATGGCGTACTACCGTACCTTTGACGGAACGCATTACACACCTTCCGCTACTTTACGCAGGCAGTACGTAAACACTGAAAACATTACTTCCTTCTCTTCTATGGCTACGGGAGCGACCGCCGCATATATAAACTTTTTTACGATAACCTATAAAGACTACGGTTCGCAGACCGCAAGGGAAAAACTCTCCGTGATCGACTTTGCGGCGGAGGAAGAAATAAACGCGGGGTTCGGTGCGGGAAGCGAAGAGTACTTTAACGGTATCAAAATTGCGATAAAGCCGTCCGAAGATCCCACCATCGCGTCGGATACTTCGAAGAGAAGGATAGTGCTCATTGCCGCTTTGGTCGGCGTAGTCGTTGCCGGAGTCGCAGTTTACATTAAGCACCTTTTCGACACTACCGTTAAGGACAAAAACGAGCTTGAAAAACTTACGGGAACCACCGTTCTTGCTTATATCGCGGATAGGGAGGTGTAAAAATGTCAACTAACGACAAGGTAAACCAAGCCGCCAAAAAAGATCCGGTCTTATATCTCCTTTACAAGAACTTATTTCTCATAATTCTCGTCGGCATACTGTTTACCGGCATAGGTTTGGGGATCGGATATTTAAGGGTAAAACCCGTGTACACCGCGAGCAAGACGGTTATTTTAAGAGCGTCGGTCGATAACGTCTCTTCTTCGTCTACCGACTCGAAGAATAAAAACGACGTTTCGCTTGCGAAGAGACTTTTGCCCAACGTTGCAAAAGATCTTACCAACGAGCGCGTTCAGGAATACGCTAACGAATACTACACGGGCGAAGGCTTTATAAGTCGCGGAGGCGTAAGAACAGAGTACACGGAAGATTCGTTCGTTTTTAAGATCTCTTATTCGGATACGGATAAAGACGCCGTAAACGCTAAACTTGACGCGGTGATAGGCGGATTTAATAACTATCTTGATATCGATAACGCGGACTACGAAGTCATTATGGCAAAAGATTTAAGGCTCGTAAGTTTGCAGAACAGGGCGTCCGAACCCACGAAGACTTACAATATAACGACCTACGTCATACTTGGCGCGGCGGTGGGCGTTGCGCTTGCGGTGGCGTTCGTCTTCTTAAGATATTCTTTAGACAACACCGTAAAGAGCAAAGAAGATTTTGAGAGATTAACGGGAGTATCCGTACTTTCGTATATCAATAAAGAACAGAAAAACGAGAAATAAGGGGAAATAAAAATGGCGAGTAAAATTGTTGGGGATTATCCCGTGATCGGTATCCGTCCTATTATCGACGGAAGACAAGGACCTATGCGCCTTCGCGAAAGCTTGGAAGGGCAGACGATGGCGATGGCGAAAGCGGCGAAGAAACTCTTTGAAGAGAATCTTCGCTATTCTGACGGAACGCCCGTTAAAGTGGTAATTGCAAATCACTCTATCGGCAGAGTTCCGGAGTCTGCGGCTTGCGCGGAACAGTTCAAAAAAGAAGGCGTTGCGATAACGCTTTCGGTAACTCCGTGCTGGTGCTACGGATCCGAGACGATGGATATGGACCCCATGACGATAAAAGCGGTCTGGGGTTTTAACGGAACTGAAAGACCGGGGGCTGTGTACCTTGCGTCCGTCCTTGCGACTCATGCGCAGAAAGGACTTCCCGCGTTCGGTATCTACGGACACGAGGTTCAGGACAGAGATCAGGTTACCGAGATCCCCGAAGACGTAAAAGAAAAACTTCTGCGTTTCGGGCGCAGCGCGGTAGCGGTCGCTACGATGCGCGGAAAATCGTACTTACAGATCGGCTCTGTTACCATGGGTATCGGCGGATCTATAATGGATCAGAACTTTATGGAAGAGTACCTCGGCATGAGAGTCGAGAGCGTGGACGAAGTAGAGATCCTTCGCCGTATGGAAGAAGGCATCTACAATAAAGAAGACTTTGAAAAAGCGCTCAAATGGACGAAAGAACATTGTAAGGAAGGCAGGGACGATAACCCCGACTTCGTGGACTTTTTGGGCGAAAAGAGAAAGATAAAGTTTTCGCGTGAAGAAAAGGACAAACAATGGGAATTCACCATTAAAATGTACTGCATCATAAAAGACCTGATGCAGGGTAGCGACAGACTTCCCGAAGGTTTTGACGAGGAAAGGTTAGGGCATAACGCCATCGTCGGCGGTTTCCAGGGGCAGAGACAATGGACGGATCACTGGCCGAACTGCGACTACCCGGAAGCCCTTCTAAACTCGACTTTCGACTTTACGGGAAAGCGCGAACCGATGACGTTCGCGACCGAAAACGACGTTTTAAACGGCATCAGCATGCTCTTTATGCGCCTTTTGACGGGCAGAGCGCAGATATTTGCGGACGTTCGTACGTTCTGGTCGCCCGAGGCAACGAAGAGAGTTACCGGCTACGACCTTACGGGCAAAGCGAAAGAGAACGGCGGCATCATACATCTTCTCAACAGCGGTGC
>CAMPBJ010000103.1 GCA_946637575.1 uncultured Clostridia bacterium
TTTTAAGTTCTTCGGCAAGAAGAAGCGCTGCGGTTTTTGTATGCCCGTAAACCGAAGTGTACGCGATAAACACGCCGTCTGTTTCCGCCTTATACGACGACCAGATATCGTAAAGATTTACGTAATATCCGATATTCTCAGTAAGCGCCGGACCGTGGAGCGAACAGATCGCGTTGATTTTAAGTCCCGCAAGTTTTTTAAGGAGCATTTGCACCTGAACGCCGTACTTTCCGACGATACCGAAATAATATCTTCTCGCCTCGCACGCCCAGTCTTCGTCCGCGTCGGTAGTTCCGAACTTGCCGAAAGCGTCCGCAGAGAAAAGCACTCCCTCTTTTTCGTCGTACGCCACCATTACTTCGGGCCAATGTACCATGGGCGCAGCAAAAAACCTTACCGTTCTCCCGCCGAGATCGAGTTCGGAGTTTTCAGAAACGACGATCCTTCTTCCGTCAAAATCTTCGCCGTAAAAGTTTTTCATCATAGAAAACGCTTTGGACGAAGAAACGACGGTGGCTTTCGGATATTTTTCCGTGAAAGATAAAATATTCGCCGAGTGATCGGGTTCTACGTGGAGAATAACGAGAAAGTCAGGCGTTTTACCGCTTAAAGCGGTCTCTACGTTAGAAAGCCACTCTTCCGCAAATTCGCCGCCCACAGAGTCGAATACGGCGATTTTTTCACCTTTAACAAGATAGGAGTTGTACGCCATACCCTTTTCGACTTTGTACTGCCCCTCGAAAAGTTCTATCTCCCTGTCGTTTACGCCGACGTTTATTATCGTGTCCGTTATTTTTGCCATCTTTTATCTCCGAAAATTATTCCGCTTTCGAGAAGTTTTCTTTACCTACGGCACAGAGCGGACAAACAAAATCTTCGGGTAAATCCTCGAATTTCGTTCCCGCGGGTATTCCGTTTTCAGGGTCTCCTAATTCTTCGTCGTAAACGTAACCGCAAACGTCGCATACGTATTTCATGGTTTGTAATCTCCTTTTAACTTTTTTATTTAGTTTATCATATTAAGCGATTTTAGTCAATTAAAGTATTGAAAATAATAAGCGGAAAAAGCGTTACCCTTTTACCCGTAATTGACAACCGTATAAAAGGGTGGTAAAATTATAAAAAAACGAAGGGAAAGTTTATATGGCTAAAATTTACGGATCCGTTTCGGAACTTGTGGGAAACACTCCCCTTTTGGAACTTAAAAACACAGAGATGACGGAAGGACTTTCTTCACGTCTTTTTGCAAAACTCGAATCTTTTAATCCCGCAGGTTCGGTTAAGGACAGAGTCGCGCTCTATATGATAGAAGACGCGGAAAAAAGCGGAAAATTAAAAAAAGGCGGCGTTATCATCGAGCCGACTTCGGGTAACACGGGAATAGGGCTTGCCGCCATCGGCGCGTCCAAAGGATATAAGGTCGTTATCGTTATGCCCGACTCCATGTCCGTGGAAAGAAGAAGGCTTATCGCCTCTTACGGCGCGGAACTCGTGTTAACAGACGGTGCGCTCGGTATGAAAGGCGCGATCGAAAAGGCGGAAGAACTTTCTCACACTATCCCGAACTCAATTATCGCGGGGCAATTCGTCAACCCGTCGAATCCCAAAGCGCACTATGAGACGACCGCAAGAGAGATCTACGACGATTTGGACGGAAAGGTGGATATCTTCGTCGCAGGAGTAGGCACGGGCGGAACGATCACCGGAATAGGAAGATACTTAAAAGAAAAGAACCCGAGCGTTAAAATCGTCGCGGTTGAACCCGAAAACTCCCCCGTTTTATCCAAAGGGTTATCCGGAAAACACGGACTTCAGGGCATCGGCGCGGGATTTATCCCAAAAGTGCTTGACACCAAAGTTTACGACGAAGTTATTACCGTTAAAGAAGAAGACGCATATAAAACGGGGAGATCTCTCGCAAAAGAAGAGGGCGTGCTTATCGGCATATCTTCGGGCGCGGCGTTATTTGCCGCAAAGACGCTCGCAAAACGCGAAGAAAATAAGGGTAAGAACGTCGTCGTTCTTCTTCCCGACACAGGCGACAGATACTTATCTACTCCCCTTTTCAAATAAAAATGAATAATATCTACGAGGAATTACTTATAGAATACTGCGACGCGCTTATGTCTCTTCAGGATAAGTCTGACGACGCGGCTTTTCGCGGCGGAATAAAATGCCGTGCATGTAAAATGATACACGGAAGATGTCCTGACGCAATTTACGGATTTACCGTAGCGTATAAGATAACCGGTAACGTTAAATATCTTGACGCCGCTAAACTTTTATTCGATTACGCCGACAATATGCTCTGCACAGACGGTTCGCTTTATAACGACGCGCAGGCGAACTGGCGGTTTACGAGCAACTTCTTCCTTACGTCGCTTATAGAGACTCTAAATTCAGGAAAGGATCTTTACGGAAAAGAGTATTCGGAGAAGATGGAAAATCGCGCAAAGGCAGTCGCAGAGTGGCTTTACTTAAACCTCAACGAAAATTCGCGCGCAAACATAAACTATGCGACGAGTAACGGTCTTGCGCTTGCACTCACGGGGACTTACTTTAACGAGAAAAAATATCTCGAACGAGCAAAAAGACTCATTTATTATGCCCTTGCCCACGTAACCGAAAACGGACTTTTATACGGCGAAAGTTTACCGCACGATCTTGTCTCGGATAAGAAAGCGCGTTCCGTAGATATAGGATATAACGTGGAAGAAACTATCCCCGCACTCGTCAAATACGCGTTTTTAACCGACGACAATAAAGTTCGGGAACTTGCACGAAAAATAGTGCGCGCGCACCTTAATTTTATGCTTCCCGACGGCGCATGGGATAATTCGTTCGGAGTTCGCAATAACAAGTGGACTTATTGGGGTTCTCGCACTTCGGACGGCTGCGCCCCCATGTTTTTACTTTTTGCGGAAACCGAGCCGGAATTTGTAGAAGCGGCGCTCCGCAATACGGAATTGCTTAAAAAATGCTCGAAAGACGGCTTTTTATTCGGCGGACGCGACTATTTTTTACATAACGAGCACGCATGCACGCACCACACCTTCGAGCACATAAATTCGCTTGCTTACTGCATAGAGCACGTTGACGGAAAATTCCTCGCACCGAAACGAGTATCAATTCCATCCGACCGCAAAGACGTCTTTTCGTATTATTCCGAAACGCTTACGTACAAACTTGCCAAAGGAAACTACCTTGCAACCGTAACCGACAACGATTTCAACGTGTTTTTCAGTTGGCACGCAACGGGCGGTACAATTACCGCGCTATACGGCAGAAACGTAGGTCCTATGATAATGGCGTCGGTAACCGATTATATTTTGGTCGAACCGACTAATATGCAACAGTCACTCGACGTTAATTCTCACCGATCGCTCACTCCGAGGTTTATAAAGGAAATCGACGGTATCACCTATCATTCGAGTTATTATAGGTATGCCAAAATGAACGGCAAAAAAACCGAAAACGAGTGTATTATCACAGTAAAAACGGGGCTATGCTCTAAAAACGAAGAAATTTTGGGGGGGGTTGAACCGACGATCACCTACACTCTCTCGGAAAAAGGCTTAAAAATATCCGCCGAAAATGCGGACGGACTTAAATACGTTCTCCCATTGATCGCCGGAAAATGCGAAGTTAAAAAAGGCTCGACGGAAAAAAGCGAAAAAATATTCTTCCTAACCGGCGGATTTATCGCAACGGAGTACATCATTGTTCCGGGAAAAGACGGCAAGTTTGAGATTATGATAAGCGAATAGACTATAAAGACCGCGCTCGGCAAGTTCCTTGCCGAGCGCGTTTTTTATCTCGATTATTTTTTCAGTTTGTCAATTAGCGCGGAGATTGCGATAGAATATCCGTCCGTACCTTCGCCCGAAACGGTCTTAAAACACGCAAG
>CAMPBJ010000104.1 GCA_946637575.1 uncultured Clostridia bacterium
CCTTCTTTTGTAAGCGTTGTAAACACGAGTTCGCCGGTTTCACCGTCTTTTACTTGTTTTAACGTTGCGCTTGAAACAATTTCCGGCAAGAAGTGATCTTCGCATACGTGAAGCCCTTTGTGGAAGTCACAGTCGCAGGCAACGCCCGGCCCCATAACTTCGGAAAGCCCGTAGATATCGTGCGCTTTTATATTCAAGCGTTTTTCGATCTCTTCTCTCATTTTATCCGTCCACGGTTCCGCACCGCAAACGGCGTTTTTAAGTTTCAACTTACCCAAAAGGTTTTCAGCCTCCAAGTATTCGGCGATATGGAGAAGATAAGACGGTGTGCATGCAATAGCGGTAACGCCGAAATCAACCATCATTGTTGTTAATTTCTTCGTGTTTCCCGTTCCCATAGGCACAACCATAGCACCTATTTTTTCAGCGCCGCCGTGTGCGCCGAGACCGCCTGTAAAAAGTCCGTATCCGTACGCAATCTGAATTATATCGTCTTTACCTATTCCGGACATCGTAAGGCATCTTGCAACGCACTCCGACCAGACCTCTAAATCGTGCCTAGTGTAACCGACGACCGTTGCTTTTCCCGTCGTTCCGCTCGACGCATGAATACGGTTTATCTGCGATTTAGGCACAGCAAAAAGTCCGAAGGGATAATTATCGCGAAGATCGTCTTTTGTTGTAAACGGAAGTTTTTCAAGATCTTCTATTCCCTTTATATCGCCGGGAAGCAAGCCTTTTTCCTGCATTTTACCGCGATAAAAAGGGACGTTGTGATAAACGTAATCAACGAGTTTAACGAGCCTTACGCTCTGCAAATTCGTCATTTCGTCCCTTGACATGCACTCTTTGGTCTTATTCCATATCATAATTATTCTCCATAGCCTTTCAAAAAGGCTTTAACGTTTATATCCACGGTTTTGACGGGCACCGTTTTTTCAATAACGGATATCCACTCTTCTTTCGTAAATCCTATCTTTCTTGCCGCCGCACCTAAAACTACGGAATTTAACACCTTTGGGTTGCCAAGTTCTTTTGCGGCGCTAATACCGTCGATAACCGTAACGTCGTGCTTTTCTTTTAAAGTTTCTATAATGTTTTCGGGATATTCGGCAGCGCCTGTAACGACAGTCATAGGCTCTATTTTACAGTCGTTGACAATGATTTTACCGCCCTTTTTCAAAAAGTGCGAATATCTTAACGCTTCTAGTTGTTCAAAGGAAATAAGAATATCCGCATTTCCCTCTTCTACGACAGGTTCTCTGACTTTTTCGCCGAAACGAACGAAAGTAACAACGCTACCGCCTCTTTGCGCCATGCCGTGCACTTCGGAAAGTTTTACGTCAAATCCGCAGGATAACGCAGTTTTACCTATAATTCTGCTCGTCAAAAGAGTTCCCTGACCGCCAACTCCTACGACCATAATATTCATTTCTTTCATCTTTCCACCTTCTCTATCGCGCCGAATTTACAGTAGTTTAAGCAAAGTCCGCAACCGTTGCAGGACGTTCCGTCGATAACTATCGTGCCGTCTTTTGCCTTGGTAATCGCGGGGCAACCGATTTTTAAGCACATTCCGCATTTTTTACACTTTTCGGGATCAGACACGCATTTATACGGGAACTTTTGACCTTTAAGAAGAGCGCAAGGCGCTTTCGCGATAATAACGGTAAGCACGTCTCCGTTAACGCTCTCTTTTATCGTCTTTTCCAAGGTCGAAACGTCGAACGCGTTAACTTCTAAAACGTTCGGCACGCCTATCGCGGTGCAGAGTTCTTTTAAGTCGATCGCATAAGTATCTTCGCCTTTAAGCGTCTTCCCCGTTGCTGCGTGATCCTGATGCCCCGTCATTCCGGTAGTTCTGTTGTCAAGGACTATAACGGTCGCGGTGGACTTGTTATAAACCATATTGATAAGAGAGTTCACGCCGGTATGAAGGAAAGTAGAGTCGCCGATAACCGCAACCCAATTTTTAATAAAATCTTTCCCCTTACTCTTCTCGATACCGTGAAGGACTGAAATACTCGCGCCCATGCAAACCGTGGTGTCGATAACGGAGAGCGGCGCGACTGCGCCCAAAGTATAGCAACCGATATCGCCCGCAGCGTGTATTTTAAGTTTATTTAAGACCGAAAAAACGCTCCTGTGCGGACAACCGGGGCATAAAATAGGCGGACGTGCGGGAACTTGTTCTTTTGAAAAAACTTCGTCGTCAAAGCCCAAGATCGCCTTTTTTATCATATTTGCGCTGTATTCGCCCTGTTTTGTAAAGAGTTCTTTACCTTTTGCTTTTATTCCCCAACTCTTTATCTGTTCTTCGATAACGGGTTCTAACTCTTCGACGATCAAAACTTCGTCGTATTTTTTCGAGAACTCTTCAATGAGGCGTCTCGGCAACGGATTTACGATACCGATCTTTAACACGTCTGCGTTAGGCAAAGCCTCTTTTACGTATTGATAACAAATACCGCTCGTAATTACTCCGAGTTTGCCGCTGCCTTCTTCGACTCTGTTTATCGAAAAATCCGAACAGTCGTTTGAAAGGCGGTTTTCCCTGTCTTCTACGACAAGATGTCTGCCGATCGCAGACCCCGGCATCATAACGTACTTTTTAACGTCTCTATTGTAAACCTTATCTTCGGGAACTACCCTATCTGACAGCGTTACAATTCCTTGAGAGTGCGAAAGTTTCGTCGTGGTGCGAAGGATCACGGGAGTGTCGTATTTTTCGCTCAATTCATAGGCAAATTTAATAAACTCCTTTGCCTCGTTGCTGTCAGACGGCTCTAAAACCGGGACATGAGCAGAGCGTGCTATCATGCGCGTATCCTGTTCGTTCTGGGAACTCGCAAGCCCGGGATCGTCCGCAACGACTAAAACGGCGCCGCCGTTTACACCGGTATAAGAAAAGGTGTAAAGCGGATCACTTGCGACATTTAAGCCGACGTGTTTCATACAAGCGAGAGATCTTGCGCCCGAAAAAGACGCGCCGATCGCTACTTCCACGGCGACCTTTTCGTTAGGCGCCCACTCGGTATAAACTTCTTCGTATTTAGACAAAAACTCGGATATTTCGGTACTCGGCGTTCCCGGGTATGCGCTCGAAACCTTAACTCCGGCCTCGAAAGCGCCCCTTGCTATCGCCTCGTTACCGAGCATAATTCTCTGTTCGCTCATTTATTTGTTACCTCTTAAATCTCTGATTCTTTTCGCCTTCCCTTCAAATCTCTGCAAAGTGTTCGGCGACTCGGGAGTTACCTTAACGTCTATACCGAGCATTGTGCGTATTTTAGCGGAAACGCGTTTTCTTACGTTTTCAATTTCGTTGAAACTGTCTGTCGGTTTTGCAAGTTCGACCCTTACTTCGAGTTTATCCAAAAAGCCTTCTCTCGTAATAACGATCTCGTAATGCGGTCCGAGTTCGGCAAAACTTAAAACGACTTCTTCTATCTGACTCGGGAAAACGTTAACTCCGCGGATCTTAAGCATATCGTCGCTACGACCGGATAAGTTCTCCATCCTACAAAACGTTCTTCCGCATTTACACGGCTCATAAAAAAGTCTCGTAATATCTTTCGTTCTGTACCTGATAAGCGGAATACCTTCTTTTTTAATGCAGGTTACGACGAGTTCTCCCTTTTCGCCTTCCGGAAGGACTTCGCCCGTTTCGGGGTTTATGATCTCCGGAATAAAGAAGTCTTCGTTTACGTGCATGCCGTTGAGTTCCAAACACTCGCCCGAAACGCCCGGCCCTAAAAGTTCGCTCATGCCGTAGTTAGACGTAACTTTTATATCGTCACCCCAGAACTTATGCACTTCTTCTCTCATAGCGTCGGAAAGCAATTCGCTGCCTAAAAGCGCAATCTTTACGTTAAGATCTTTTTTCGGA
>CAMPBJ010000105.1 GCA_946637575.1 uncultured Clostridia bacterium
GCGATAAGCGTGCAGAAAAGCCCTTGCGCCATGCCTGAAAACGCGGTTATAAAGTACCTTTTAGGAAGTTCCTTAAAGTAGGTTTTGACCTTGTTTTCGGTCTTTATTTCACTCATAAAACTATCTCCGTAAGTTTGTTGTCTACCTGATCGCACGAAGTCAGGTAATATTTAATTCCGTTTTTAACGACGAGTTTATCCGCGCGGACGTTCTTTCCGTGCAAGTGCCCGTAGATCACCGCGTCGACCTTGTTTTGCTCGAACAGATCCGTAAATCCCGAACTATCACGGCGAACGTTAAACGGCGGAAAGTGGACGAGCGCTATTAGTTTATCCCCGCTTTCGCGCGTTTTATTTACAGTCGCAAAGGAGAGTTTTAGCCGTTCGATCTCGCGTAGGTAGAGTTTTTCGTCCTGCTCCGAAAAGTCGGGAGAACCCGGAACACTCCAAAGCCTTGAACCGCAAATTATGACGTTGCCGAACTTAATACTATCGTTCTGCAAGGCGAAAAATCCTTCGGGCAGGTTCTCTCTCACCCTTCCTATTCCGTGCCCCCACCAGTAGTCGTGGTTGCCCTTTATTATGACCTTCTTACCCTTTAAGTCGCAGAGAGTCTTTAAGTCCGAAATGCCGTCGTCTAAGCGCATAGCCCAAGAGAGATCTCCGCCGAGTAGCACCAAATCGTCGTCGGAAACTTTTGTCTTCCAGTCTTCTCTTATTTTATCGACGTAATCCACCCAGTTTCCGCCGAAAATATCCATAGGTTTATCCGTAGAGATCGCAAGGTGAAGATCGCTTATCGCAAATATTCTCATATTATACGGTTATTTTAGCACATAGACCGCAGAAACGCAACTTTAAAACGAAAACGCCCCGAAAATTCGGGGCGAATACGGTAAATAATATCCTTTTACTATTCGGGATAGACCGGAAGTTCGAAAAATCCTGCGCATACTTCTTCCGTGTAGTCCTGACAGGGCGGCATAGCGACGTATCCGTACGACGGAATAAGAAGATCCACGTCCATCACGACTTTGGTTATTATCGAAATACAGCAGTCGATAGTGAACTGATTTTCTCCGGTATAAGTTCCGAGCGTTGACACGAGCGAAACGTCGGCAATAACGCTGTACGGCATTATCGACGCCGTAGGAACGTTAAGTATAACGTCTTTCGACACCGTAACCGACGAAACGCCTATCCCTTCAACGCCGTTTGCGTCCGTGTAGGCGACGGTTACGGGTATTACCACGTCGAACCTGACTCTCGCCGCTCTCGGTCTTTCGGGAAGCGGTTCTACAAGCAGGTTCTGGATCGTTCCGCGGCTGACCGAATTCCTCGCCGAAACGAAGGTAAGCGGATATGTAGGATTTGCCGGAACTAAATCGGTTATATTTAAGACTATGCCGGATAGTTGTGTCTGCTGCATACACGCGTCGAAAACTTTCGTCGCCGTAATGCACACTTTTTCGCAAAGTCCGTTAAGCGGATTTCCGCTTATCGGTCCCGGACATTTATCCGACTGAAAATTACAGAAAAACGACATATATTTTCTCCTTTATAAAGGTTTCTACTCTAATATATGCGTCCGTTTCTTTTCCTGATACAAAAAATAAAGCAAAAAAGGACGGAAAAAACCGTCCTTCCATTTAATATATATCGTTTTACTGAACTTTATACTTATCCGCGTCGTGCTGTCTTATCTCCGTTCTTCTGATCTTTCCGCTGATCGTCTTCGGTAGTTCGTCCACGAATTCTACGATACGCGGGTATTTATACGGCGCAGTATTCGTTTTAACAAAGTTCTGGATCTCCAAAACGAGTTCGTCAGACGGCGCATATCCTTTCTTTAAAACTATCGTCGCTTTAACTACGAATCCGCGTTTAGCGTCCGGTACGCCGGTTACGGCAACTTCCAACACCGCAGGATGCTCTAAAATAACGCTTTCGACTTCGAACGGTCCGATCCTGTATCCGCTCGACTTAATAACGTCGTCGTTTCTTCCGATATACTTTATGTTGCCGTGCTCGTCAACGTACGCCGTGTCGCCCGTATGGAACGCGTTGTTCCTGAACACGTTCTTCGTGCCCTCTTCGTCTTTAAAGTAGCCGATGGTTACACCGCAAGGCTTACCGTTCGACATATCGATACAGATCTCGCCAGCCTGTCCTATAAGCGCGTCCTTCCCCTCCGGGTCTAAAATCTTGACTTTATATCCCGGAACGGATTTTCCGATAAAACCGGACGTGGGTTTCCCGTAGTTTTTGATAGTGCCGAGACAAAGAGTGGTTTCGGTCTGACCGAATCCCTCGTATATTTCTAATCCGGTAGCCTCTTTCCACTTGTTGAAAATATCCGCGTTTAAGGCTTCGCCCGCAGAACAGCAATGCGTTAAAGACGAAAGATCGTAACTTTTTACGTCCTGTTGAAGAATAAAGCGGTACATCGTCGGAGGAACGCAGAAAGTCGTTACTTTATACTTTTCCAAAACGTAAAGGATATCCGCGCCGTCGAACTTATCGAAGTCGTAGACCATGACCGCGCTTTCCCCGAACCATTGACCGTAGAACTTTCCCCAAAGGGATTTAAGCCAACCGGTGTCTGATATGGTAAAATGCAGACCGCCGTCGATTACTCTGTGCCATAAAACGCCGGTCGCGATATGCCCCAAAGGATATGTAAAGTCGTGCATGATCATTTTGGGATAACCCGTCGTTCCGCTTGAAAAGGACAAAAGCATCATATCGGTTGCTTTCGTGTTCTCGTCCCCTGTAGGTCTTGTAAACTCAGGCGACGCCTTGTCGATCTCGGCTTCTAAGTCGATCCAGGAAGTGCCGATACATTTCTTTCTGCCTAAAACGTATTTCTTCTTTACGGTAACGCACTCTTTTTCGACCGCGTCGAAATGTTCCGCACACTCTCCGTCGCCCGTAATAAACACCGCGGATATCTCCGCTTTGTTGCAACGGTACGTGTAGTCGTGTCCGACGAGCATATTCGTCGCCTGAATAGGCACGATCCCGAGTTTATGCGCGCCGAGCATTAAAAACCAGAAATAATAACTGCGCTTTAAGACCAAAAGTATCCTGTCGCCTTTCTTTAAGCCCTCGTTTTTAAGGAAGTTTGCCGCCTTGTTCGACCAAAGCATAATATCCTTAAACGTAAAAATTACTTCGCGCTGTTTGTCGCCCGAAAGCCAAACCATAGCGCGTTTTTCGGGTTTTTCCGTGCCGAGTCTGTCTATCACGTCGTAAGCGAAGTTAAAATCGTCCTTATACGTTATGTGATAGTTATGCATCAGGTCTTCGTAATCTTTAAAAGAATCCCTGTCTCTGCCGATAAATTCTTCGTATATTGCCATAAAATTACCTAAAATATGCGGTTTTTTATTTGATAACCACCGCTAAAAATTTGACCGGCTCGTTCCCTAAAACCTTAGTTCCGTGCGGTATGTTCGAGTTAAAGTAGATGCTGTCGCCTTCTTCGAGATCGCAGGTAAGATCGCCGATAAAAAAGCGCATTTTACCCGAAACGACGTAGTTGAATTCCTGACTTGCGTGACTGTGGAGTTCCACTTCGCCGTCGGTGGGCATTTCGGTTACCAAAAACGGCTCGGTTTTCTTGTTCTTAAAGGTAAAAGCCAAGTGTCTGTAATCGTAAACGCCTTCTTTTTTGATAAAGAACTCCTGACCGTGTTTTACAAGCGCAAAGTCGGAAAGTTTAGGCGAATTGCCCGAAAGAAGGTTGAACACGTCTACGCCTAAAAGGGAGGCGACGTTAAACATAAAACTGAAAGAAAAA
>CAMPBJ010000106.1 GCA_946637575.1 uncultured Clostridia bacterium
AACGTGCAAAATATTTCCCTTATTATAAATAAATTTAAAAATAATACTTGTAAAATAGACTACATCAATGGTATAATAACTGTAAACGGGAAAGAGAGGATTTTGCCGTTCGACCTTGCAACCGGACCGTACCCCGAATTCCCTACGGATATGCAACCGCAGTTTATGTCGCTTTTATCCGTTGCAAGCGGTATTTCTCACGTAACCGAGAACGTTTTTAAAAGGCGTTTTCGCCACGTGGAGAGCCTTAACAAAATGGGCGCGGTCATAAGCGTAGAAAAGAACGTGGCGAAGATCTACGGCGTTCGTCGTCTGCACGGCGCGTCGGTTGCGGCGACCGACCTTCGCGGCGGCGCGGGGATATGTCTTGCCGCTCTTTCGGCGGAAGGCGATTCGCATATCTACGGCGTCGAACATATTGACAGGGGTTATTTTGCGTTTGAGGGCAAGTTAAAGTCGCTCGGCGCGGATATCGAAAGGATTTTCTAAGGAAGCGAATATGAAGAGTAGAAAACTATCGGTAATACTTATTGCGATCGCGTTTTTGATCGTGGTCGTATTTTCGTGCGTTTTCACTTTCTCCGTTCAGGAAGTCCGCGTTAACTTTGCCGCGACAGCGGACTTTGACTCCGACTCGGTCATGGAGTCTTTGGAAAAGTTTAACGGGAGAAACCTTATCTTTTTTAATTTAGACGAAATAAAGACCGAACTTGCAAGCAACCCGAAATGCGAGGTTGTCAGCGCCGATAAATCTTATCCCAACGTCCTTAACGTTTCGATAAAAGAACGCGTCGCAAGATTTAAGATAACGTATCAGGAAAAGACGTATTCTCTGTCAGAAGACGGATACGTTTTAGAAGAAATAAGCGATCTTACGGACAAACTGTTACATATCACCTTAAACGGTGTAAACGTAACCGACGTTAAGTTAGGTGAAAAGATCGCAACGGAAAACGATGAACTGTTTTTCAGTATTCTTTCCACGGCAAAGGCGATATCTTTTACAGACAACGCCACGGAGATAACCCTTAACGCGATACCGTACAGTTTTAACGAGGCCGTGGTTTTTATGCGCTCCGGCGTTCAAATCAAGATCTGGGTGGATACCGACGAGGTGTTTACTAAAGATCTTATTGAAAAGGCGTTTGCCGCCTACAACGGAGAATTGTTAAACGCCGACGGGAAAAGGATGTCCGATTACGAAAAATTCACTTCTTCCATCATAGTTACGAAAAGTGACGACGGAAAGATTCAGGTTACTTGGTCGGAAGAATAAGAGGGGAAGATATGCAAAAGAAACAAACTGCGATCATCGACTTCGGTTCTTCGAAGATCACCGCGCTTTTGGGCGACAGCGGTGTGAACGGCACGTTCGTAATAAAGGGCAGATATACTTTTAATTACGACGGTTTTGCGGAAGGCGCGTTTTTTGACCAGAACAAACTCCGCAGAATACTCTTGTCTGCGGCCGAACACTTTTTCTCTATCGCAAAACCGGACACGGTGTACGTCGGCGTTCCCGCCGCGTTTACGCGCGTATTTACGAAAGACAGTCAGATCTCGTTTTCTAAAAAGAAGAAAATCACGCCGCAGGACGTGGACAACCTTTTTGACTCCGCTTTTTTAATCCCCTCGTCGAACAGAACGCTTATCAACAGATCCGCGGTGGTGTACGAACTTGACGGCGGAAGAAGAGTCGCAAATCCGGTCGGTGAAACCAGCGAAACGCTTAAAGGAAAACTTTCCTTTATCGTATGCGACAATTATTTTATAAACGAAGTCCGTCCGGCGCTTCTTTCCGCGGGGTTCGATAAGGTAGAATTCGTCTCCGTGCCGCTTGCCGAGGCGCTGTATCTTATCGAGGCGGAAGTAAGGGACAGGATCGCCGTAGTATTAGACGTCGGGTACATCACGTCGTCTTTTACCATTATCCAGGGAGACGGAATCATCTATCAGAAAGATATCGACTTCGGCGGCGGGTACATTACCGGGGCTATCTGCGAGCAGTTCGATATTGATTTCGACGTCGCGGAAAAAATAAAACTAAAAATGAACCTTGCAAGAGCGATAGAGGATAAAATGGACCTTATCGGTTCGGACGACGGAGCGCTCTACTCTTACGAAGAGGTAAAGAGCACCGTTTTAAGATCGCTTGACGATCTTTGCGAATCGGTGTCCGACGCGTTCGAGGCGTCGGGGTACGAAGTTCCGGAGTACGTTTCGCTTAAAATCACGGGTGGCGGGATCGCGTATCTGCGCGGGGCGAAAGAGCACGTCGCGGGAAGACTCAATATGCCGGTCGAAATACTCTGCCCCAAAGTTCCGCTATCCGAAAAGCCGACCGAATCTTCACTTTTATCACTTTTCGATTTTGCTTTGGCGCAAAATAACAGATAACTTTTTTTCATTATTTTTGGAGGAATTAACAATGTACGAAGATAACTATAACGTCAATTCGGAAGGACAGGACTTTCAGCCGAATAAAGCGGTCATAAGAGTCATAGGCGTCGGCGGCGGCGGTTGTAACGCCGTAAACAGCATGATATCCGGCAACGTTTCGAGCGCCGAATTTATCGCCGTCAATACCGATTCTCAAGCCCTTTTGATGTCCAAAGCGCCGAGGCGTATTCAGATAGGCGCTGAAAAAACCAAGGGTTTAGGCGCGGGGAGCGATCCTGCTGTGGGCGAGGCTGCCGCGGAAGAGAGTAAAGACATTATTGCGGAGATACTTAAAGGCACGGACCTTTTGTTCATCGCTGCGGGTATGGGCGGCGGAACGGGTACCGGCGCTGCTCCCGTTATCGCAAAGATAGCAAAGGAAATGAATATTCTGACCGTTGCGTTCGTTACGAGACCTTTTAACTTCGAAGGCAAGGTAAGGGGCGAAAACGCAAACAAGGGTATCGCCAACTTAAAAAAATACGTTGATACTTTGGTTATAATTCCGAACGAAAAACTTTTGCAGTTTCTTCCGCAGGACGTTACCTTCGTTGACGCGTTCAAAATCGCCGACGATATGTTAAAACAAGGCGTTATCGGTATCGTCGATCTTATATCTACGCCGTCGCTTGTAAACTTAGACTTTGCGGACGTCAACACGGTCATTAAAAACCAAGGACTTGCCCACATGGGCATAGGCAGAGCCGAAGGCGAAAACAGGGTTATAGAGGCGGTAAGGCAAGCCGTGTCGAGTCCTTTGCTTGAAACCACGATCGAGGGCGCGAGATCGATCATAATCAACGTGGCGAGCGGTCAGCAACTTAAACTCAAAGAGGCTAACGAAGCGTCCGTGCTTATCCAGGGCATAATCGATCCGTCTGCAAACATAATCTTCGGAACGACTATCGACGATTCTCTCGTCGACGAATTAAGGATCACAGTCATAGCGTCCGGCATCTCTCAAAACGAAGAAAAGGCAGTCGAGCCGGAACTGAAACCCGTTCTCAACGCAAAGAAAGCGCAAACGGCAGAGAATAGCGATGTTCCGCCGCTTTTAAGGGACTTTGAAGCGGAGAAAAAGCAAGAACCCGAAATAGAAGAAGAGGAAAAGGACGAGCCTGTTATTCCCGTTGAAGACGAATCTTTCGGCGAGGAAGAAAAAAGGGAAGAGCCAAAAAAGAAAGGTCTTCCGAAGTTTATGGAAAGACTCTTTAAGAAAAATAACTGATAAAAGACTAATTGTAAAAGGACACCAAACGGTGTCCTTTTTGCTATGGTCGGAGTAGCGAGACTTGAACTCACGGCCTCTTGCCCCCCAGACAAGCG
>CAMPBJ010000107.1 GCA_946637575.1 uncultured Clostridia bacterium
CGGACGTTACCGTGCTTGACGGCGAATTCAACGTCCTTTTGACCGTAAGAGCGGGCAAGGTTATTTACAAAAAGTAAGGATAAAAGACAAACAAAAAGGACGGCAGAGCCGTCCTTTTTTTCTTTTTACCACTTTATAGGTTTATTCGCTACGTAGTGCCAGAAGTTGCCTGACTCGGTCGGCTCGGTTTCGGAATAATAATAGCGGGTGGCGTTTTTAACGTAATCGTTACCGGAGTAAATTTCTTCTTCCAAGGTTTGCCACTCTTCCGCCGTGCCTTCAAAGTAAACTGCCGAAATAGAATTGCAAGAAACGAAAGCGTTAGCGCCGATCCATTGTACCGTGTTCGGAATAACGACTTCTTTTAAAGAAGTGCAGGCGTAGAAAACTGCAGACGATAAGTGGTCTATGCCCTTGCCAAGTCTTACTTTAGATAACCCTTCGCAACTTTCAAACGCATCATTCTCTATATCCGTAACGGAATCGGGGATAACGATTTCGCCAAGGCTATCGCAATGATAGAAAGCACTTGCCCCTATCTTTTCGAGCCCCTCGGGTAAAGTTATATCGCTTATATTTGTCTTTGCAAAAGCGCCCGTGCCGATTGTCTTTAATCCTTCGGGAAGGGTGACAGCCGTTATCTTTTTCATACCGCTGAAAGCACCCGCTTTTATCTCACTTATACCCGACAAAACCACTTCGGTTACGAGATTGTTATTAACGTATAACTCTCCGCCGTAGTTCCATGCGGTCAAATAATTTACGCCGTCGATCTTACTTGCCCAGTCGGAAACGCTGCCCGCATAGTACAGTTTATTTATTCCGTTGCAGTTATTTATAGCGTATTCGCCAATTTTAAGAAGACTCTTCGGAAGGCGAAGTTCGGTAAGCGTTTCGCAGTCTTCAAACGCGCGTTTTCCTATCTCTTTTAACCCGCTGCCGAAAGAGATAGCGGATAATAGACTGCAACCGCTAAATGCGGAGTCGCCTATTTTCTCTACCGTGTTGCCGAGAACTAAACTCTTGATAGCGGTATTACAGAACGCTCCGTCGTTTATTTCTGTTATATCTTCTATAACGAGCGCGTCGGGAAGGACGTCGCCGCCGATATGGAGCGTTCCGCCTTCGGATAAAAGGTTGCCGCCGCCGAAAACTTCGCTCGCCCACTCTTTTATGCTACCCGTATAGATAATTTCGCTTAGTGCGGAGCAGTTGTTAAAGGAGAAAACGGAAAACTCTTTTTTATTTGCGCCTATCCTTACTGTTTCTAACGCGCCGTCTTCTTCAAAAGCGCGGGAGTTTATCTTTTCGACCGAGTCGCCGAAAGTTACCGACGTTAAATTTTGACAGTAACTAAACGCGTATTCGCCGATTTCTTTTACGCCGTTTCCTATAACGACGTTTTCAATGCTCATACCGTAGAAGGCGTAATCTTGTATTATCTCTGCGCCGACTATCGTCATTTCCGTCAATTTTTCTCCGCTGAAATAATACTCAAGTTGCGTGTTAAAGCGGGTTATATTCTCTATAGAACCTATCTTTGCCCAGTCGCTCGGAGTCCCCGAATAATAGAGTTTTTCGAGAGCGGGGCAGTTTCTGAAAGACATGGACACTATCGAGTTTACGCCCGAACCTAAATACACCGTGCTTAAAGACGTACAACCGTAAAACGAGTCCGCAACCGTCGTAACCGAATCGGGTATAACGATGCTCGTTATATTTTCGTTATAACTAAAGGAGTTGTACTCTATATTCGTTACGGGCAAACCGTCGTAAATATCCGCAATTATAACTTCGGTTGCGCTACCGCTGTATCCCGTCACCGAGTAGCCCTTGTTATACAATTTCTTTTCGTACGTAATACCTTCGGTTGCCGGTACGTCCGCCTTTTTACAACGCGTACAAACGCCGTCAATATAGTTATGCCCTAAAAAAGAAGTGGATTCGGTCTTTTTCTTTCCGCAAGCGGAACAGGTGAACTCACTTTCGCCAAAAGTAACGCAGGTCGGTGCGATTATAACCTTTTCGTCGCCGTAAGCGTGATTTTTGGCGGGCAGATACACGTAATCTCTCGACATCTCTTCGCCGCAAACGACGCAGCAAACCACTTCGTAGTAGTACCCGTCCGATTCGCAACCCGCCGCCACGTAGTCTTCTTTTACGGGTTCGTCGGCGGTGTGCCCTTTACTGTAAACCGTTTGGGTTTCGTAGTGAGAACCGTCTCTTCTGCAGTATCTCGTCTTTTCGCCGTTTTCGGTGCAGGTGACGGGCGTAGTTTCTTCCCACTCGCCCCAGTCGTGCGTTAAGGGCATAATGCGTTCGTAATCGCGCCCCATCTCTTCCCCGCACACGCTACAATAAAAGACTTTATAGTACCCGCCTTCTTCCGTGCAGGTTGCGGGCGTTTCATCTTCAATAGTTTCTCTTCCAACGGTGTGAACGTGTCCGCTCGGCGTACCGTTCCCGCCGCCGCAGGCAACGAGTCCCGTGGCGCAGACGATTGCGATTAGGCATAGTAAAACGGTAAATAACTTTTTCATAACCGCTCCTTTATTTTTCTTTTTTCTCGTTTTTAGAAAATATGCACCCGCAGTAGTTCTGGCGGTACAGGTCGTATTTTTTAGAGAGTTCGACGCTTTTTTTGTACCCGTCTCTCTTTTTAAAGTCGGACGGCAAAAACGGTATTCCTTTTTCTTCCGCGATCTTTTTGCCGATTTCGTTAAGCAAGTCCGCGGATTTTAAGGGGCTTATCGTCAAAGTGGTGGTAAAGTAGTCGAACCCCTTTTCCTTCGCCTTTTCGGCGGTTTTTTTTAGGCGCAGAAAAAAACACCTTTCGCACCTTTTCCCGCTCTCTTTTTCTTTTTCAAATCCTTTTGCGACGCAATAAAACTCCGCGCTGTCGTACTCTTCGACTAAAAGTTTGATATTCAGCGCCTCGCAAAGTCTTCGCTCTTCCGTTTCTCTGCGGGAAAACTCTTCCGCGCTGTCCATATTCGGGTTATAAAAGTACACGGTAACGTCAAAATCGTCCTTTAACAATTCTAAACACGCGGAAGAACACGGCGCGCAACACGCGTGCAGAAGAAGGGTGGGTTTTTTGCCTTCCGCCCTTGCCTGCTCTATGATCTTTTGCATCTCCGCGTCGTAGTTTACCCTGTTCATTTTATCTCTTTTTTCTCCGCCCCGTCGCCGTTTTTTTCCAAGACGAACGCCTTGCCGCCGGCGGATACGACTTTCGTTAGTTTTCCGTCCGTAAACTCCACAGCGCAGTCGTTCTCTACGCACAGCGCACGGTTAAACCCGCTCTTTATAAACGCGGGCAAAAAGTCCTTTTCCCTTTCGTTAAAGTGCGGGCACATAAGCCCGTCTAAAACGCCGAGACCTTTTTTTAAGGTGTACTCGCTACTTACTCCGCGCATGATCTCGTAGTCCGTGTACATATCCGAAAACCAGCAGATAGCCCCCGCGGAAAGTCCCGCGATCACCTTCCCTTCTTCATACGCGCGCAGCACAAGGTCAAGCACCCCGAACTCCCGCCATTTTTCCAACATAAACACCGTGTCGCCCCCGCCGATATAGAGCATATCGGCTTTCTCGAACTTTTCTTTTATGTGTTCCAAGTTCATTTCACCGTAAACTGTCAGGGCAACGTCCGCTTTTATGTCGAACACGGAAGTATACGTTTTCCTGAAACTGTTAAAGTACGGCATAGAATCGTGAGACGCCGTGCCCAAAAACAGCGCGTTCGCTCTTTT
>CAMPBJ010000108.1 GCA_946637575.1 uncultured Clostridia bacterium
TTTTTCCGAACCATCCTAATTTTAAGCCTTCCTCTTCGAGTTTGCGGTATAAACGGTTACTGCTAAGGTTATCCTTCGCGCCCTTACCTTTAAACGCGAACCAGCCGAGCGCAACGCAAGAACCGAACGCGCAAACGGGCATTAAGACGGTGTTCGACACGAGATCGAAAAAGTCCAAAAGATTCTGTCCGAATACGGTCAGCGCGTCCACGCCGGTGATCGCAAAGCCGAGCGATATTCCGATGGGAACGGAGATCAAAAACGTGATTATGCCGACGACGGTGATCGCTTTTTTCCTTCTCACCCTGAATTTCTGAATAATAAACTGCGTAACGACTTCGAGAAGGGATATGACCGACGTAAGCGCGGCGATAACGACCATACCGAAAAAGAAGAACGAGATGATATTCCCTGCGACTCCGAGCGTATTGAACACGGTAGGGAGAGAAGTAAACATCAGCACGATGCCGTTGTTTTGAAGGGTCGTGCCGGTTTCCGCCTGATAGTGATAGATCGCGGGGAAGATCGCGAGCCCCGCAAGGAGCGCGATAAGGGTGTCGAAGATCGCTATGTACATAGCGGATTTCCCGACGTTGACGTTGTTTCCCGTATACGAACCGTACGAAACCATAATGCCCATACCGAGAGACAGGGAGTAGAACGCTTGCCCCATTGCCGCAAGCACGCCGTTAAAACCGAGTTTTGTAAAGTCGGGGTTTAAGTAGTAGTCAAGTCCTTCCGAAACTCCGCTACCTAAACAAAGGCAGTAGATCACGATCCCGACGAGTATGATAAAGAGTATAGGCATAAGCACTTTGCTTGCCTTTTCGATCCCTTCCTGAACGCCCGCCATAACCACCATAACCGCCATTATCAAAAATAAAGCGGTGTAAAGTATGACTTCGCCGATATTACCCGAAAAAGTGCCGAGAAGCTCGGAGTTATCCGAAAAGGAGTTCATGGTGTATTTTACCGTGTATCCGCCGAGAACGGAGTAGTAACAAATAATAAGGAAGGGGATAACGATCGAGAATAACCCGAGCCAACCCAAGCCCTTGTTCGCTTTTTTGTAAGCGGTAACGGGGTTTGCCTGCGCGCGTTTTCCGAGATAGATTTCCGCGATCATAACGATCGCGCCCATAACGACAACGCTTAAAACGTAGACGAAAACGAAAGCCGCTCCGCCGTGTACGCTCGTTTTATACGGAAAACTCCATAAGTTACCGAGTCCTACCGCGCTGCCCGCCGCGGCGAGAATAAAACCTATTCCGCCGACGAAAGTGTTAGTTTTTTTAGTTTTTTCCATTTGTACTGTTCCTTAAATATAGTCTTACGTATTGTACTCCATATAACTCCTTTTGTCAAGTCGAAAAAGAAACGGATCGTAACCGCTTTACAAGTCATCAAAAAAAATGTTAAAATATTTCGGTTAAAAGAGGTGATCGCAATGAGTAAAGAAAGGTTCGTAGCGTTTTTCGACGCGATAATGGCAATTATAATGACGATAGTTGTGTTAGAATTCGTTATCCCCGAAGGGACGAAGTGGTCTGACTTAACCGTTTTGGGATTCCAGGTTTTAGCGTATGCGGTGTCGTTTTTCTGGCTCGGCGGTATGTGGATAATCATACATAACATCTGGCACGACGTTCGCGTTTTAGACCGTGGCGTGCTTTGGGTAAATATCGCGATGCTGTTCTTTTCTTCTATGATACCGTTTTTAGTCGTGTATCTCGGGCGGAACATAGGCGAACTCGTTCCACAACTTATCTACGGGATCGACGTTTTATGTATCACTTTTTTAAACGAACTGAGCGTAGAACTCCTTGCGCGCCATCACGAGTGCGTAAAAAAAGAAATAAAGTCTTTCAGGATCTCCATCGGAACGGATTTTTTGATCAAGGTTATCGGCATTATCGTCGGCGTAACTATCTTTCCGCCGGCTATCTTGATCTCCGTTATGCTTGCGATGATCTTTCTTATCGTTTGGAACGGCATAAAAAGGCGCAAGGATAAAAAGACGGTAAAGCCGCAATGACCTTAGGTTTTGAGACTGAAAAGGGCTGTTTTTTTAAAAATTAGGGTTGACAAATCATATATAAGTGATAAAATATTTTTATAAAATAAATATAAGTAGGATGTAACTTGAATATCGGACAACAGAATACGTACGGGAGGTAGTGCATGAAAGTGTTTAAAAGCGTGCTTGTTATATTGCTTGCCTCCCTTTTTGTTTTTGTTTTAGGTTGTGCAAAAGAAGAGAAGAAGACCGGTTACGACGGAAGAGTTTACGACATTTCGACCGCCGGCGACAAATCGGCGACTCTTACCGTTTTTAAAGACGGCGGCGGGTATTCTCTCGTTATTAAAGGTACGGGCGCGACCGTAGATTACGGGAAAAAAGAAGACGTTCCGTGGAACGTGATATTAAAAAAAGTTACGTCCGTAACCGTAGAAAACGGCGTATCGAATATCGGCGACCACTATTTTTCCGCGACGAATCTGACCGAATATTTTCTGCCGTCGTCCGTAGCGTCGGTAGGGGAACACTCTTTCCCCGAAGATTCCGTGCTTTATTCTTACGCGGAAACTGAGTTTTCAACAGGGTACGAGATCTACTACTACTCCGCCGAAAAACCGCAAGAGATGAATAAGTATTTCAGGCTCATAGACGGCGCGCCGAGAGTATGGCGCGAATACTTTGTGCTTTTTATCGGCAACAGTTTTACCTTCCGTCAGGGTTCGGAAGAAAACCCCATGGTGCCCTATCTTTTCGGTAAGATCGCGGAGAGTTTCGGGGAGACGGTAAACGTCGACTTCGTGGTGAAAAGTTCTTACACCTTAACAAAGTACGCGGATAAAAACGACGAAAAAGGCGCGATAGTAGAAGAAAAACTGACCACGGGGCAGTACGACTTTATCGTTCTGCAAGAGCAGTCCACGACTCCCGTCAATTCTTACTCGAATTTTAAGACGGCGGTAGGAAAACTCGTAAACAGGATAAGCGAAACGCAGCAAAACGCCGAAGTTTATCTTTATGCGACCTGGGGATACCCTTCGGGGCTTGACAAGACCTCGTCTGTTTCCGTTGCCGAGATGAACTCGAAACTTAAAACCGCCTACGCTACTTGCGCAAAAGAATACGATTTGAAAGTAACGAACGTAGGGGACGCGTTCCTTGATATTTATACAAACCATAGCGACGTGGAACTTTACGCTCAAGATAATATGCACCAGTCGAATATAGGAGCGTATCTTTCCGCTTGCTGTCACGTTTCGTCGATGCTTGGGTTAGACGTGAGAAACTCCGACTTTAACTACGAGTACGACAAAACTTTATGCGAAATTTTACGGGCGTCCGCATACGCGGCGTCGTTTGTAAAATAAATAATTTTTTTGATCTGAAGGAGGATCATTATGAAAAAACTTTTATCGGTTTTAGTTCTCGCGCTGTGTTTAGCGCTCGGCGGACTCGTCGCTTGCTCTAAACCCGCGGAAGACAAAAAGGACGACCCCGTCGTTCCCACGACCTACACCGTTGCGTTCGAATATGAAGACGGGACAAGATACGCTACCGAAAAGGTAAAAGCGGGCGAAACGATTGCGCAGGGCAAAATCGTTGATCCCACCAAAACGGGTTATGACTTCGATTACTGGACGTTAAACGGAGTTGAGACGGATATCTACGCTTACGCGGTAAACGGGAACGTAACTTTTGTCGCCCACTTTACCGAAAAGACCCCCGATCCCGTCGAT
>CAMPBJ010000109.1 GCA_946637575.1 uncultured Clostridia bacterium
ATAAGACCGTTAAGGTGGAAAAACTATTCGATTTAGACGGCAACGCGGTAGAGGACGCAAAACTAGTCCAGCAAAAACTTAAACTTTATACCGACGTAAAATTACACCCCGGCGATATGTTAAGAGCGTAAAACCACAAAAAAGAAAGTAACCGAAAAAATAAACTAAACGGCAAGAAGAAAACCCCTGCGGAAAATCCGCAGGGGTTTTAAGTTTGTTTTTCTTACCTATTAGGTAACTACGAAAGACGCAAGATAGATAGCGCCGATGACCCAGGTAGCGATCTTGATATCCTTTATCTTGCCGGTGAAAAGTTTAACGGCGATATAGACGAGGATACCTGCGCCGATACCTTTACTGATGGAGTAGCCGAGGAGCATAACGATGAACGTTACGAAGACGACGACCGCTTCAGTAGGATCTTCCCAGTTAGCCTTGGTAATACCTTTCATCATAAGAACGCCAACCCAGATAAGCGCGGTAGCGGTTGCGCAGCCGGGGATGAGTTCCGCGATAGGCGATAAGAACATAGCAAGCGCGAAGCAGATAGCGACGACCAAAGCGGTGAAGCCGGTCTTGCCGCCCGCAGCGACGCCCGAAGAAGATTCGACGAAAGTCGTAACGGTGGAAGTACCTGCGATAGCGCCCGCGCAAGTTGCGATAGCGTCGGAAAGCATGGACTTTTCGAAGTTGATGGGCGTTCCGTCTTTGTCGAGAAGGTTGCCCTGTTCGCAAGCGCCGTAAAGCGTTCCGATGGTATCGAACATATCGATCATGGAGAGCGAGAGTGCAGTGGTGATGATCAAAAGAACAAGTGCGCCAACGGTGTTGCCCGCATCAAGGAATCCGCTGAAGTTGAAACCTTCGGTGAATACTTTTGCAAAGCTTTGAGTACCCCAGTCGCCGAAAGCCTGGAAGGGATTCGAGAGCGAGATGCTGTTGAATACCGCTTTGCAAGCGTCGAGATTGAAGATTAAACCGATAGCGTTCATTACGTAGTATAAAACAGCAGATCCGAGGATGCCCCAAAGGATAGCGCCCTTAACGTTCTTTTTAGAGAGAACCGCGATAGCGATAACGCCCGCGATGGTAACGAAGGGAGCGATAAGGCTTGCATAGGTAGCGCCGCCAAGGAAGTTGAAGGAAACGAGAGTGGTAAGAGTGGAGTCTTCGTTAACGATGATTCCTGCGCCCTGTAATCCGATGAAAGCGATAAATAAGCCGATACCGACCGCAATACCGTTTCTAACTTCCGCGGGGATGGCTTCGAAGATCTTCTTTCTTAAACCGGTAACGGTCAAAAGGATGAAGATAACGCCGTCTAAAAGCGTAAATACCATAGCGTTAGCGTAGGATAAACCCGCTCCGAATACGATGGAGAAAACGATAAATGCGTTAACACCCATACCGGAAGCCTGCGCCAAAGGCATCTTCGCGAGGAACGCCATTAAAAGCGTACCAACGATAGCGCCGATAGCGGTCGCTATGTACATACCGCCGTACGAAAGTCCGGGGATCAACGAGAAGAATCCCGCGTTTACCATCAGGATGTAGACCATCGTCATAAAGGTAGTTAAACCTGCGACGATCTCCGTCCTGAAAGTGCTGCCTTTTTCGGTTATGCCGAAAAACTTGTCAATCTTGTTCATTGCAACAACTCTCCTTAAAAAATTTTTTCTATAGTACACGGGGGAGTCCCGTATTACCCAAAAAAAGTAGGAATCTTCGCTCTCTATCGAAGACTCCTACCGAAAAAAACAAAAACTCCCCCTATACATATAAGAGAAAAAATTTCTGAGTAAGACCGTCAATAGAGAACCGTTTGCGGCGATTCGTAGAAACACGCGACCGTATTACGCGCTTATATTGCCGAATATTTAGTTTACATTAAGATTTTACAATGCCCGAAAATAAAAGTCAAACAAATTTTTGCGTTTTTTTAAAAATGCGACAAAAACTTTAAAAACGCACGAAGCGGGCGAGAACGCCCGCTTCGTGCCGATCGCTTTCTAACTTGTTATTTGCAGGTGTTAAAACCGCCGAACAATCCGCCGTTTCCCTTACAGAGGCAGCAGATAAGCGCTACCGCGATAGGTAAGGTGTAGCAACTGTTAAGTAAACCGTTTAAGCAACCGCTTTTACATAAGGCGATGATAAGAAGTATTACCAAAATCCAAAGGCAAGCGTTATTCCCGCCCAAAAAATCGAAACAACCGTTCATAAAAACTCCTTTCGTGTGCTTCGCCTATGTAATTTTTTTGTGTGTGGCGAAGTCATCTGTCTATAACATTATATTTAAAGACGCGCAAAATTGTTACTTTTAACCGAAAACCGTCCGTAAATCGTTTGCTATGCGGTTTTTTTTGTGTTAAAATTAAAAAAAGCGGGCATATAGCAATATAGTCCGACTAAAAAATCTTTTTATTTTTACAACGGACACCTTTTTGGGTTCGATTGGAGGCAAAAATGAGTGACAGTAACAAAAGTAAGTTTTCCGCAACGAGAAAACTTACCTACTTTGCGGTGCTTACCGCGATAACGATCGTGTTGCAACTCGTGGGCAATACGGTGAGAGTCGGCATAGTTACCTTAAACTTCTCGCTTATTCCGATAGTTCTTGCCGGCATACTTTTAGGCGTGTGGTACGGAACTGCGCTCGGCGCGATAACCGGGCTTATCATACTTCTGCATAACGGCGTTTTGGGGGCGGACGGGTTTACGAACGTACTGTTTGCGACAGACCCCGTCGTGATTATTCTCGTATGCATATTGAAAACCGCGGTAGCAGGCGCGGTAAGCGGACTTTTGTTTAAGGCGATAAGGCACAAGAACGCGTTCGTCGCTTCTCTTTTAGCCTCCGCGTCCGTTCCCGTCGTAAACAGCGGACTTTTTATCGTGGGTATGCTCTTTATAACGAAGTCGCTTTATAGCGTGGGTTTTATCGCCGAAGGCGCGAACGCTTTTTCTACGATAGTTTTAGGGTTCGTCGGGCTTAACTTCGTGTTCGAGTTCGCGGTAAACCTTATCGTCGCTCCCGCGATTTACCGCGTGATCTCTGTCGTCGATAAGAGCGTTTTATATACCGAAGATACGGAGAACGACAAATGATCCTTTGCATCGATATAGGGAATACGAACATAAAATACGGCGTTTATGACGAGAATAAACTCGTCGCGAGTTTCCGCGTGTCGTCGAGGCTTTCCAGAACTGCGGACGAGTACGGCTCGGTGCTCGTAAACCTTCTTACCGACAGGGGGATAGAGAAGGCGGATATAACCGGCATCATCATTTCGTCCGTTATCCCTGCCCTAAACTACACCATCTGCCATATGTGCGAGTATTTTTTTAATATCGCGCCCGTTATGGTAGAACCGGGGATAAAAACAGGGCTTAACATAAAGACGGATAGCCCCAAAGAAGTCGGCGCGGACATTATCGTGAACTCCGTTTCCGCTTTTCATAAGTACGGCGGACCTATCGTCGTAATAGACTTCGGAACGGCGACCACGTTCGACGTTATATCGTCTTCGTGCGATCTTTTAGGCGTTATTATCGCGCCGGGGATCAAAACTTCGCTCGAAGGACTTATTACCAGCACGGCGCAACTTCCGATGATCGAGATAGACGCGCCGAAAAGCGTGATAGGCAAAAACACCAAAACGTCCATGCAGGCGGGCGTGGTGTTCGGGTTCGCGGGGCTTGTCGAAAATATACTGAAA
>CAMPBJ010000110.1 GCA_946637575.1 uncultured Clostridia bacterium
GAAAGGCAAAGTTTACCTTACCGTTACCGCTGCGGCGAACAAGGACTGCGAAATAAAAATCGCCCTTTTATCGCCGAAAGGAGAAACCGCGGTTTTGGAGAACGGAAAGGAGACCGAGATAAAAGATCCTCGTCTTTGGTGGCCGAACGGTTACGGCAGGCAATATCTTTACACGGTAAAATGCGAGACGCATAAAAACGGAAAAGTTACCGACGTAAAAGAGAAAAAAATAGGGCTTCGCACCCTGAAACTTATAAGAGAGACTGATAAGTGGGGCGAGAGTTTCTGTCATGAAGTAAACGGCGTTAAGATATTCGCCATGGGCGCGGATTATATTCCCGAAGACAATATTTTAAGCAGGCTTTCAAAAGATCGCACGGAAAAACTACTTGACGACTGCGTGTTTTCAAACTTCAACGCGATACGCGTTTGGGGCGGGGGTTTTTATCCCGACGACTACTTTTTCGACGCTTGCGACGAGAGAGGGCTTATCGTATTTTTCGACCTTATGTTCGCCTGCGCCGAATATCCGTTCGGTGAAAAGTTCAACGAAAGCGTTAAGGCGGAACTGTATGATAATCTAACGAGAATAAGACACCACGCGTGCATAGGCGTTTTGTCGGGAAATAACGAGATAGAGTTGTCGCAAAGGCGCTGGAACGAGGACGACAGAGTAGAGTACATAAAATTCTTTGAAATGTTTATTCCGTCTATCGTGGAAAAGATATGCCCGGAGATCCCGTACGTCTCATCGTCGCCTTCGTCTTACGGCAAAGCGATAGATCCGAACGACGAGAGCGTGGGCGACAGCCATTACTGGGCAGTATGGCACTCGAATCTTCCGTTCTCCGAGTACAGAAATCACTATTTTAGATACCTTAGTGAGTTCGGTTTCCAGTCTTTCCCGCCTATTAAGACGATCGAGAGTTTCACAAAGCCTATGGATAGAAACCCGTTTAGCAGGGTAATGGAACTTCACCAGAGAAATTACGGGGCAAACGGAAAGATCGTAAACTACCTTTCTCAAAATTACCTTTATCCTACGGTTTTTAAGACGCTTGTGTTCGCGTCCGAACTTTTACAGGCGGAAGCGATGAGATTTGCGGTCGAACATTTAAGGAGAAACCGCGGAAGGTGTATGGGCGCGCTCTACTGGCAACTTAACGATATCTGGCCGGTGGCAAGTTGGTCAAGCGTGGACTACTACGGAAGATATAAGGCTTTGCACTACGTGGCAAAACGGTTTTACTCGCCCGTAATGATATCCTGTAAGGAAACGGGTGAGTATACGACGCGTGCGTCTGTTGCCGTAGAACGCTTTTTCGGTTACGAAACGAAAGCGGAACTCTGGGTTTCAAACGAAACACTTTCCGACGTAAACGGCGAGGTTGTTTGGTCGCTCCGCTCGTCCGACGGCAAAGTGTTAAAGGAAGGGAAGGAGAATTTGACGGTAAAAGCATTGTCTTCCGCAAATATTCCGGAGATCGACTTCAATAAGACGGACGTTTTGAAAAATTATCTTTGGTTCGAATACAGAGTGGAGGGAGTTACCGTTTCCGAAGGGTCGTGCTTATTTACAAAGCCCAAACACTTTGAATTCAGGGATCCGAAGTTAAAGGTAGAAGTCAGCGGCGACACGGTTACGGTTACTTCGGAAAGTTACGCAAGGTTCGTTACGATAAGCAACGAAAACGACGACTTAAAATTATCTGATAACTTCTTCGACATGAATAAGGGCAGCGTTACCTTAAAAATAATATCCGGCGACGCCAAAGGATTGTCCGTAAAATCGGTTTATGATATAAGATAAACAGAGAAATAAAAAAGAGCGCGTTTGCAATTTGCAAACGCGCTCTTTCTGTGTTTTTTATTAAAGCGTATATCCGAAGATCGTTTTGATGCTTTGGACCTGTTCCGCCGTTATGCCGACGCTTTGGATCAGGAACTGCTCTATCTTTTCCGCTAATGTGCTGCCGCTATATGAGTTAAACGCGGTAAGCAAAGTTCTGAACGCGGAGTCCCAAGAGCCGACAGTGTAGTAGACTGAATCGCCGAAATCGTTATTTTCCTCGTTCGGATTACTTCTCCAACGAGTAGTGTGCGAAAACGAGGTAAGTTCGAAGTCGCGAGTCAAATCGTCCACCGATACGCCCAACAAACCTTCGATAATGAACGCGAGCGTTCCGGTTCTGTCAGCGCCGCTGACGCAGTTGAATACGATAGGATAGTTCTCCTGTTCCGCGAGTATCTCGAATATGTCCTTATAAGCGTCGCGATACGTTGAAGCTGAAGTAAGCGTTTCGTACTTTCCGTTGGGAGTAAAGGCGCTGCCGTTATACGTGGTGTGAAGTTTTGACTTATTCCTTACAGCCGAAACAAGACCTGAATACGTGCTTTCCATATAGTACGCGTAGTGTGTTAATCCGCTGATGTGAGGGTCTAACGGCGCATTGCCGTTCTTATCCACGTTTCTTAAATCGAGTTCGGTTTTAATGCCTAATTCCTTTATCGTTACTTTTCCTTTATCGGTCGTTGCGGTATCGAGTTTACCCGATCTGTAAATAAGACCGTAAGGGATCCTGTTGCCGTCGCCCATCGTCCAACCGCCGAGATCCCTGAAGTTGCTGACTCCTTCTATTGAAAACACTCTCGTAGAAACGTCGTCTCCAAACTTGAATAAGCCGTTTTCAATTATTTCGCCGTCTTTAACGCTCTCCCAGTAGTAAAAGTGCATAGGGAGATAGTATTTGTAGTTGAACGTTTTGGGGACGGAAGAGTTGGAGTGAATTACGTTTTCTCTCGAAAATCCGTCCGTAATATCGTAAACGGTGAAAGTTGCCGCGCTGTCTATGATGTTCGGGCTGATAGTATAAGATCTTACCGACTGATCTTTAGATAAGCAGGCGCTTTTGTTCTTTAACACGTCAAATTGAGCCGCCGACGTCTCTGCCGTGAGATATTGTACCATTAAGCTCGGTAAAAGATATTCGGGCGTTACTTTATCAACGTCGCCGTAATGCCTGTCTGTAAACTTTATTTCCTTTGCACCGGTTCTTTCCTGTGCGTAAACGTAAGTGTAGCCTTTACCCACACTTTCTACCGTGGGTAAATTTTCGGTATCGAAAACCTTATAAGTTTTTACCGTATACTTACCTTTTGTCTTTCCGTTGAAAGCGGTTTGAAGAGCCTTATCCGTCGCGTCGCATCCTTTTACCTTGCAGGAAAGGATAGGCGTGGGGATTCCGTTGGCGTCCAAATTATCCCAGTCCCACTCGACGTTAAAGTCGTGAGCGTGCGACGGATCGTAGTCCGACGGGGTAGGATCGTCGGGATCGGTAGGAGTAGTGGGGGTAGAGGGCGTATTGCCGCCGTCATTTCCCGAATTGTCTCCCGCACCGCCGCCGCAAGCAAAGAGCGGGGACACGGAGAAGGCAAGTATTACTGCAAGCAGTAAAGTTAACAGTTTCTTCATTATTCGTCTCCTTATCTATTTAAAAAAAGTTTTTTATATCTTATTACCGCACTCGGGACAGAATTTAGCGCCGTCGGATATTTCCGCTCCGCAATTAGAACAGAACTTTTTCACAGGCATTTTGTTGCCGCACTCCGCACAGAACTTAGCGCCGACCGGAACTTCCGCTCCACAAGAAGAACATTTTTTCGTTGCCGCGGGGGAGGAGTTCTTGTTCTCAGTA
>CAMPBJ010000111.1 GCA_946637575.1 uncultured Clostridia bacterium
TTAAGCCGTGATTATTATCGGGCGCGTTGTTGTAAACCGAAGAGTAATCTTTTACGTTCGCGGTAAGAATATAGTATCCGTCGTAAGTGTTGTAAGCGTTTTCGGGAAGCGTCTGGTTAAAATAGGACATATCCTTTGCGTCGTTTATTACCTTGGTGTAAACTTTTACGCTTAAAACGTACACGCTTCCGCTCGTATTTACGGTAAGTTCGACGGGGAGCACTTTTCTTTCTTCGCCCGTTCCCTCTATATTCGCCGTAAGCCCCGTGATCGTTCCGCTCGTCTTGTCGTAGCGAAGAAGATTAGATCCCTGATAGACGGATATAACTTCCGCGTCTCCCACTATCTCTTGCATGGGGAAAGGTTTCCCCAAAACTTTGCCGTCTTCTTCGGACACGTAGTCGTAAACCGCGTCCACGTTTATTATCGCGCTCGTCGCAAGAACAGTAAGGTCTTTCGTTACTGTAAACGCGCCCGCGCTCACGGTTACTTTAATACCTATTTCCGTCGGAGTCATAGGCGGCATAACGAGTTTAATGCCGTTCTTTCCGATCTTTAGGGCGTAGTCGTTATCTTCAACGGTCAATTCTATACCGTCTATTTCTTTGTCGCCATAAAACGCTCTTACGCTGAGTTCTTTATTTAAGCCCGATATCCTGTTGCTGTCGCCCAAGTCGGTGTCGCCGTCAAAAAGCCTTAACGTAACGCCGCCGGAAAAAAGCGATTTCCAGACCACCCGTCCGTTTAGTTTTACCCAGAACTCGTCCGAAAACCCTGTTAAATCGTGCGAAGAATCGTCCATTTCGGCGTAACTATTATAGTGATAAAGATTAGTATACGCAAAATCGTAATAATCCTTCGTCCACCAGTTCTGCCCAAGGTTCGGGTTCTCGCGCTGATGCAAAGAAACGTCGAGCGAGTTTCCGTAGATATCATTTTTCTCGTTCGCACCGTATCCGTACACCGCGGCGTAAACGCCGTTCCCCAAATTCTCGTCGTCGCACCTAAATGACACCGTGAACGGAGATACGACGAACACGTTCGACCACAGGCTGTCTCTTGCAAGTTGCAGATCGCCCGCTTTGTTACGCCATACCCCGCCGATAAGCCCTTGCCACGCGTAACGTTCCTGATAGTTTCTGCCCGCCTCCGCGTTTCCGCCGAGATATTCTATAACGACGTTTTTACATACCGAATTAGACCCCGTCCTGCCCGTAAGTCCTCTCGGAGTAACGGTCAAGGGAGAGAGTGAAATAAACACGTCGGATATCGTAAGTCCGTCGTTTACCGTGTCTTGTGCAAGGAAGTATGCCTTTGTCGCAAACAAGTTGCGGAGCGCAAGGTTCTTTACCGTGGCGGAAGAAGAAAGCACACCGAACATACTCGAATTCTGCTGTAAGGAAAGATTTTCGATAACGTGTCCGTTACCGTTGAATACACCCGCAAAGTAAGCCTTTCCGTCGTTTTTAACGGAGTGTGTAAGAGTAAGCCCGGTCGCATCGACGTCGGAAGTTAGTTCGTAATAGCCCGTCAGCACTTTACCTTCCGTAAGTTCGAGCGATTTTAAGTCGTCTTTATTATTTATCGCAACCGATAAAGTCTCCAACGCGAAGGTATAAACCACCTTGTCCGTTCCGACGGTTACCTCAGCCTCTCCGCGTTTAGAATCCGAAGAAGATATAACGCCCTTTATCTTTTCCCCTTCGACAAGAAGCGGTCTTTTTCCCTGATACGCGTCGACGATAGAGTCAGTATCGTTTACAAAAGAAAGAAGTCCCTTCTTTATTCCGTCCGTATCGAGATATTTCCCGTCGATCGTGCCGAAAAGCGGAACTACTTCTTCCACCTTACAGTCCGCGCGCACGACTTCCACGTTGAACGTTTTAGAATACGTTTTGCCGTCCACCGTCTTTTTTATTGTCACGGCGGAAGAACCGAAACGGTTTGCTACCAAATAGCCGTTATTCTCGACGAGAACTTCGGGGTTTTCTATTTCGATATCAGCGGAGTTCTCCACTCCGTTTACCACGACGCAGAATTCGTTTTTAATGGAGTTTTTGTAGTTTACTCCGTTAAACTCGGGAACGACGCACAACACTTCGTCGCTAACGGGGGCGGAACCGTTGAAAAACCGAACGTCGTCTAACACCGAAACGGAGACGACTTTTTGCATGGTCGGGGTGTTCTCTTTATCCTTTCCGCGCCAAGATGCCGCTATCACCAACTCGGTAGTTCCACGCGATCTTGCGCTGACCGTTCCGTCTGAAGAGACTTCCGCGACAAAAGGATCCGTTATCGAATAGGTTATATCCGCGTCCGAAAACTCTTTGCCGTTGAACGCGATAAACGGCAGAACCTTATATTCTTCCCCCACCGGAACGGCGATTTTTTCGTCTACTCCCCTCGTTTTAAGTTCGGGAAGTAATCCCGAAAAAGAGCAGTTTACCCTAATTTCCGCAGCGGCGGTTTTTTCGCCGTTCGAGTAAGTAACGACAACCTTTGCTTCGCCCTCGCCTTCCGCGGATATCTTGCCGTTTCTATCTACCTTTACGACCGACTCGTCAAGAGAATAAAAAGAAAGAACGTACCCGTCCGCCTTTTTATAGTCCGGAGAAAGGTATTCTTCGTCGCCTATCGAAAGCGACACTTCCGTAACCGAAAACGATATTTCGGGAGTAAACTCGGTATCCCGATACTCCTTTTTTATAAGTTCTTCTTTGCCGCAACCGACAAAAAGAAGCGACAACGCGGAAAAAGTGAGAAGAAAAAGAGTGAATAAAGTTTTTTTCAATATTTTTTTCATATCGTTTTACTACCGTCAGATATTGTTTGCAAAATCGAGCATATTAGGTCCTACGGGTTCGCTTTCGTAGCACAAAAAGTACATTACTTCGGCGATCGCTTTGAGTTTTGCCTTATACTCGAGTTTTTTCTCGTTTGAGAAAGGACGAACGTCCTTACTGCCGTAGAATCTAAGCGTTAAATAGAGCGGCGCGACGTATTCGGTGTTTATTCTCTGGCGAACGAGTTCGTATTCGTCGGGAGAGGTTACCTTTAACGCCTCTATCTCCGAAAGCGCTTTTTCATACTTTTCCATAAGCGGTAAAAGGTGCGCTTTATAAGGATAAAGCGACGCCCTGTCGGGCTTACTGTAATTGTACTCCCCGACGCTCGTATCCTGCGAAACGGTCATACTGTACTCCCGTTCTCCTACGAATATTTCGTACATCGTGTCCGCGGCGTCTTTATACATCGCTTTAAAAAACTTCTTGCAAAGTTCTTCCATGTCGAGCGTGCAGTCCCACATCAACTTCGAGAACACGTATTCATTGAGTATTCCGTACCCCGTAACCGTTTCTCCGCGGTAGTCCCCCTGATTGTTTACGTAGGTCGCGCCGTTTTGAAGAGCGTACGCGTACATATCGTTATTTAACATCGAGAAGGTGTCGAAGTACGCGGAGTAAAGCACGTACCGTTGCTGATAGAACCAGTTGAAAATATGCTTTGTTACCGCGCCCCACTTTATGAGTTCTTCTATATCCTGCTTGTTCTCGCCGTCTGCGTAGTAGATGGAACGGCTGTCGTTATGAGTGCAAAGATATGCGCATACGTCGTCGCGACAAACGACCGAATCGTTTGCAGGCACGTATTTGCCTTGCGCCTCGTCGAAAACGACGGGGGCTTTTTC
>CAMPBJ010000112.1 GCA_946637575.1 uncultured Clostridia bacterium
ATCGAAGTTTATCGTGCCGAAGAACGCCATTTTATCGTCCACAAGCACGTGTTTCGCGTGCATAAAACCGGTGGAGTACTCGAAGATCTTTACTCCGCTTTTTAAAAGATCCCTGTAACTTACGCGCGTCATCTCGAAGATTATCTTCTTGTCGGGAAGGTGCGGAGTGATGATTTTAACGTCCACACCGCGCTTTGCGGCAAGCATAAGCGCGTTAGAAAGAGTATGATCTACGATAAGATACGGCGTGGTGATATAAAGTTTCTCCTTTGCCGAGTTTATCATATTTAAAAAGTTGTTTTCGCCCACGAGTTCGTGGAAGTACGGTTCGGGCCCGTCGGCAAACGTATGGATCAAAGCGTCCGCGTCCGTTTCGTCGTTTTCTACGATAAACGGCGTAACGTCCTCCGGCTTTTCGGAGTAGGCGGAGAAGTTTTCCATAAAGAACGCCGTTAAATTGTTTACGGCGTTACCGGTTATTCTTATCGCGGAATCCTTCCAGTGCCCTAATTTGCTGTTTATGTTCGCGTATTCGTCCGCAAGGTTACAGCCGCCGGTGTACGCCACTTTTCCGTCGATAACGGCGATCTTTCGGTGATCGCGGTTGTTGTGAAGTCCGGAGATAACGGGGATAAACGGGTTAAACTTAACGCACTTTATCCCTTCCGCGTTAAGTTTTTTGGCAAAGTTTATTTTGACTTTGCTCGCGCAACCGATATCGTCGTAAATAACGCGAACGTCGACGTTTTCTTTTATCTTTTCCGTAAGGATAGCGTGGATATCGTCCCACACTTTCCCGTATTCTATGATAAAGTACTCCAAGAAAATAAACTTTTCGGCGGTTTTAAGGTCGCTTTTTAATCTTTCGATAAAGCGTTCGCCGGGTGAAAGATACTCCGCCTTTCCGCGGTAGGCGTTAGTGTTGGTCGCGGTTTTAAGGTAGTTATCCGTGCCTTCGTACCCCAAAAAGTCTTCTTCTTTTGCAATACCATTTAAGTTGCCGTTAAGTTCCGAATACGTTTTCTGCACGAAACGGATCTTTTTCATCTTGTTTTTAGGCGGTTTGTTCGTGCTGAAAAACAGGTATAGGATTATGCCGAGAATAGGCGCGATAACGAGCAAAAAAAGCCAGGTGATCTTAAACTCCGGCAACTGTTTCTTTCTTAACATGCTAAAGTAAACGATTATCGACAGCACCGTGATGACGGCGTTAAGCCACTTAAAGACCGACGAAAAGTAGATCGCGAATAAAATCACGGCGGCGGTCGTTAAAACGATCGTCAGCGCGACTAACGAAAAGCGGTTGAATAGAAATTTAAAGATCTTCATTTTTTATTCTGCCTTAGTATGAGTAAATTATTACGTTTTTATTTAAAAAGGGCGGAACTTTACAGCGTTACGGTAAACTCCACGGACTTGCCGTCCTTGCTTTTTGCGGTTATTCTTCCCTTGTGCGCGGTAACTATCGCCTGCGCCACAGAAAGTCCGATCCCGTGTCCGCCGGTGGAAGAGTTTCTCGACTTATCGGGTCTATAAAATCTCTCGAACAGCACGCTTAAATTGCCCTTTTCTATCTCGTCGACCGTGTTGAAGAACACAAGTTTTTTTTCGTTCCCGCGAGAGGTGAGGGAGACGGATACCGTTCCGCCGTCGTTCGAGTATTTAAACGCGTTGTCCAAGAGCAGGGAAGTAAGCCTTCCTAAAAGCGCCTCGTCGCCGTTATACTTTACGTCGGGCGAAACGTTAAGTTCCAACTTTTTCCCCGTGGACTTTGCAAGCGGAATAAAGTCCGACGCGACTTCTTCTACCGCGTTCGACAGATTAAACTCGGCTCTGTTTATTTTGTTCCCGTTCTCGTCCATACGTGAAAGGAATACGAGTTTGTCCGTCAGATCCTTTAATCTTTTTACCTGCCCGTCTATCGTTTTAGTCCACTCGCTCTCGCCGTAGTTTAGTTCCAAAATCTCGTTGCTCGCGCTGATTATCGTAAGCGGAGTTTTAAGTTCGTGGTTCGCGTCGGTTATAAAACGTTTCTGTTTTTCGTAACTCTCTTCTACCGAGCGGAACACCGCCTTCGAAAAAATAAGGATCAGGGCGAACATAAGCGCGACCGCGACGGCGAACACTATAAGGCTCGTCGTAAGCAGTTCCCTTACTTCGTTTAGTTCTTTAGCGCAGTCCAAAAAGATATAGAGCGTTTCGCCGCTCTTTTCGGTTACCGAGTAGTAAAAATCTTTATAGTACCCCGTATTCTTTCCGTTTTGCACGGAGTTTACGTACGAGAGCGCGGCGGTATCGTCCACCGAAAACACGTTTTCGGTGTTTATTTGGGTTTTGCCGTCGCTTACCCTTACCGTAAAGTATCTTGCCTTAAAGGATTCTTCGGGAAAAAGTCCGTCTCTTTCGGACGGCGGCGGGGGCGGAGTTTCGGAGTTTTCTTGGCGTTCCGCAGTTTCGCCCTGTTCTTTTTCCTTTTCGGGAACGGGCATAACGCCGTCGTTTTGGACGAGCGTCCGCATCGTTGCCGCCGCGTTTTCATTAAGACGGGTGTAGTTTACGACGTTGATAACGCCGACGATCCCGCCCAAAACGAAAAAGATCACAAGCATGGTGATAACGATAAACTTGCGCCTAAGCGTTTTTACCATCGTTTACCTCCAAGGAATAACCGACGCCGCGCGTCGCCTTTATTTTTATATTTGCGCCGATATCCGCAAGTTTTTTCCTTAAATAGGAGACGTATACCCAAACGGTCGTTATCTCCGTTTCGTCGTCAAGCGACCAGATCCTGTCTAAAACGCTTTCCGCGGAAAATATCTTTTTGGGGTTTTTCATAAAAAGTTCCATCATCTGATACTCTTTGTTCGACAGTTTGACGCTTCCCTTTGTCGCCGAAAGTTCGTAAGTTTCGCGGTTTAAAGACGCGTTGCCGACCGAAAGTCCGTCGGTTTTTATCTCTTTACCCCTTCTTGTGAGGGCGCGGATACGGGCGAGCAGTTCTTTTACCGCAAAGGGTTTAGACAGATAGTCGTCCGCACCTAAATCAAGCCCCGTTACCTTATCTTCGACATCAGATTTTGCCGTTAGCATTAAAACGGGCGTTTTTATCCCGCCCTCCCGCGCTTTTTTCAGCACGGTGAATCCGTCGATTTTCGGCATCATAACGTCTAATATCGCGCCGTCGTATTCGCCGTGCAAAAGATAATCGAGCGCGTCTTCTCCGTTAAAAACCGCGTCGACGGTGTAGGCGTTCATTTTTAGAAGGGTAACGAGCGCTTTTGAAAGTTCGCGTTCGTCTTCCGCAAGTAAAAGTTTCATTTTTGCACCTTTTTTCTTTTATGGTAAGCGATAAACCTTAAACGGAGTTTAAAATCAGTCCTTTTTGTCAAATAAATTATTTCTTTCGGGATGGGTGAGCGCGGTAAAAATCATCTCTCTTATATTCGGCACTTTTTCGCCGATATTTTTTAGAACGTCTTTCACGTATTCGCGCTTCGTGTGCTTGTCCGCGGGGCATCTGCTTTTAAGGACGGGTAGAGTTTTGGCGTAACTTTTTACGTCGATCTCCTTTATAAACACCATGGGGCGAATAAGGGTAAGTCCCGTTCTGTCAAGGTATGACTTCGGCGAAAAGGTGTTGAGCCTTCCTTCGTAAAAAAGGGAGAGCATAAAG
>CAMPBJ010000113.1 GCA_946637575.1 uncultured Clostridia bacterium
GGATTTAGACCCGGCCGATATCGCGCTTTTTATGGAAGAAAATCTGTCCGATACGGATCAGATCAAGTTCTTCCGCTTACTTCCCAAAGAACTTGCATCAGACGTGTTTATCGAGATCGACTCGGACACGCAGGAACACCTTATCCGCGCGTTTACCGATAAGGAACTTAAAGCCGTTATCGACGATATGTTTTTGGACGACACGGTAGACGTTATCGAAGAGATGCCCGCGAACGTAGTAAAAAGGATACTTAAAAACTCCGATCCCGAAAACAGAAAACAGATAAACGAACTTTTAGAATACCCCGACGATTCCGCAGGCTCGATCATGACGACGGAGTACGTCTCCCTTGCCGAAAGCCTTACCGTAAAAGAGGCGTTCGACAGGATCAGAAAGACGGGTGTAAATAAGGAAACGATCTACACTTGCTACGTTACGGATAATAAGAGAAAGTTAAAGGGCGTCGTTACGGTAAAAACTCTTCTTTTGGCGAACGAGGACAGCGAGATAAAAGACATAATGGACACGAACGTCATTACCGTCGAAACGCTCGAAGATAAAGAAGCGGTCGCGATGAAGTTTTCAAAGTACGACTTTCTTGCCCTCCCCGTCGTAGACAAGGAAGGGTGTCTTGTCGGTATCGTAACCGTAGACGACGCGGTCGACGTTTTGCAGGACGAGGCGACCGAAGATATTCAGAAGATGGCGGCTATCCTTCCTACCGAAAAGGAATACTTAAAGCAAAGCGTGTTCGACATTTTCAAAAACAGGATCCCTTGGCTACTTCTTTTAATGGTCTCCGCCACTTTCACAGGGCTTATTCTCAACACGTACGAGTTAAGGTTAAACTCAATAAGCCCCGTGCTTTTCGCGTGTATCCCCATGCTTATGGACACGGGCGGAAACGCGGGCGGTCAGGCGTCGGTTACGATCATCCGTTCGCTTGCATTAGGCGACGTGGAGTTTAAGGATATCTTTAAGGTCCTTTGGAAGGAACTTCGCGTGTCGATTTTGCTATCCGTCGTGCTCGGCGTCGTGTGTTTCGGAAAACTTATGCTGCTCGACAACCTTCTTTTCGGATATCACGACTACACGCCTATCCGCTGTTTAGTGGTCTCGATATCGCTCGCGCTTACAGTTATCATGGCAAAACTCGTAGGCTGCGTCCTTCCGCTACTTGCAAAGAAGGTAAAATTAGACCCCGCCGTCGTCGCAAGCCCGTTTATAACGACTATCGTCGACGCGCTCTCCCTTTTGATCTACTGCGCTATCGCGATCTCGATACTTGCTTAAAAAAATATATAGAAAAAGCGGGCGGAAGAGAACTCTTCCGCCCGCTTGTTTTTATTTTTACTATTTTTTAATCACTTTCGTTACCGTAAAAGCGTTTGATACCGCCGCTATATCTTTCCCGAAACACGATACCGCGATGCCTATCTTTTTACAGCCGTTTTCGGCAAGATACTCGTACTTTGCCTTAAAATCGACCTGACTTTCGGAAAACAGCCCCGATTTGACCACGGTTTTATAATAATTCGGAGAAGAAAGTTCCAAAGAGTTTTTCAAAGTTAAAACGTAAGATAAAAAACGTTCCCCGTCCATATTCGCGGAAAGCACAGGCGCGGAGTCGTTGCCATCCGTCCTGTACACGATAGAAAAGAGCGACGCGTTTAATCCTCTAAGTTCCGAAGAGAGCGTCTTCACGTCTTTTTCCCCGGTGTAGGAGCAATAGACGATATATCTTGCATTATCCGAAACGTCGGGGATATCGGTCGGGGTAATAAAATCGCTTTGCACTTTAATGTTTTTCTGATATTCCGAAACCGCGGCTTTATCGCTTTCTGCGACGGAAAGCGTTTCTCCGTCTAACTTTAAGGACACCCCGTCGCTCGTAAAGTACGGCGAAATATCGAACTCGTTCCCCTTTATCGTTGCTCCGAAACCCGAAAAGCCCGGCTCGAAACAGCGCGCAAGTTCGTTTATCGCGTTATACACGCCTGCCGTGTTCAACTTCTCTTCGGCAGTACCGCACGAAAAGGAAAGCAACGACGATATAACTATAGTTGCAATTGTAGTCAGCAAAAGCAAACTTTTTCTCTTAAGTTTTATCATTTAAACGCCTCCTTATGTAAATATTGTTAACGGTTGAGCCGCATATAAAGTCGCGTTTGTGGAAGAAGAAATTGATATCCCGAAAGAAGCTCCTCCGCTCCCAAGTCCAACAGATTTGGAAACCTCCTAAATATTTTATGCTTCAAGAGTGCCATTTTTCTGAACATGTTAATTAAACTTTTTTGTCGAACAACAGGAGAGACTGTCTTATATCCCCTTATAAAAATTGCTCGATTTTGTTTTCGTCGCCGTGGGGGCGGGATCGAGTTTTTCGTTTTCTATCCCCAAAACGGTTTCGGGGCGTATCCACGGGCGGTTCTGGATCGCGGAAGTCTCTTCGTGTGTCAAAAGTCCTTTGTACGCGGTAAGACTTCTTCTGTAAAATCCGTCCTTTATACAACAATCTTTTACCCCGTCGTTTAATATGCTCTCTATCATAGGCAGCATTTCCGCGGCGTAAGCAACCGAAGTGGACTGCGCGACCGCGCCCGGAATATTCGCCACGCAGTAGTGGACGACGCCGTTTACGACGTACCGCGGGTTATCGTGATGCGTTTCGTGGCTGGATTCGATCGCGCCGGGATCGTCGTTCGAGATATCGACTAAAACCGAGCCTTCTTCCATAAGTTTTAACATTTCTTTATCGATAAGGAAGTCCTTTCTTTCCTTTTGCCACTTCACGCAGTTAAGCACCATATCCGTCGTCGGAAGTAAAGACGCGATGTTTTCCTTGTTGCACATCATGGTATTTACCTTACTGCCGTACTGTTCCATAACCGAACGCAAAACTCCCACGTTGATATCCATAACCGTACAGTTCGCGCCGAGCGCATAGAGAACCTGAAGGGCGCTTCTGCCGACGAGTCCCGCGCCTAAAATAAGCACGTTCATACCGGGTGCGCCTGCAAAACCGCCGACGTATTTACCTTTTCCGCCGTTTATCGTAAGCATTGATTCCAAACCGAAAAGCGCGCCCTGTTTTCCCGCCGCCTCGCAGTTCGGCGAACCGTACCTGTGCGCGTCTTCCGCGGTAAAGGCGATACATTTGCTCTTTAATATCGCGTCCACTTCCTCGGGATGCCCCGCGGGGTGGATACAGCCTAAAATAATCTGATTTTCACGGATAAGCGGATATTCTTCCGCCATAAACTCCTTGACCTTTACGACAAAGTCCGATCTTTTGTAGATCTCTTCCATAGTGCCTACGATCTCCGCGCCGGCTTCTTTGTACTTCTCGTCCGAAAAGCCCGCGCTCTTTCCGCAGTCTTTCTGCGCAAGCACTTTATGCCCGCAAGAAACGATGGTCGCAACTTCCTTCGGGGTACAGATAACTCTGTATTCCCCTTCCTTTATCTCTTTAAGTATTCCGAGTGTCATGTGTATTACGTCTCCTTATTTTAACACCGCTTTGATTCTTCTAACCCCCGAAGAAGACGATTCTTCCTTGGTTATCTTGAACACGCCTAAATCTTTCGTGTTTTCTACGTGCGGGCCGCCGCAGATCTGCCTGTCCACTCCCTCT
>CAMPBJ010000114.1 GCA_946637575.1 uncultured Clostridia bacterium
CTAAGTAAGGAGACGCACTATGATACAACCATTTACAAGATTGAAAGCGGCGGATAATTCCGGTGCTAAAGAGTTGATGTGTATTAAAGTTCTGGGCGGCTCGTTCAGAAGAACCGGTAATATCGGCGACGTTATCGTTGCGTCCGTTAAGACCGCTACCCCCGGCGGTACGGTCAAAAAAGGCGAAGTTGTTAAAGCAGTCATCGTCAGAACGACCAACGGCGTCAGAAGAAAAGACGGAACTTACGTAAGATTCGACGAGAACGCGGCGGTTATCATCGATAACCAAAAGCAACCCCGCGGAACTCGTATCTTTGGACCGATAGCAAGGGAACTCCGCGATAAAGATTATATGCGTATAATCTCTCTTGCACCCGAAGTGTTATAAGGAGGACCGACATGAAAGTTAAAAAGAACGATACCGTTCTCGTTTTATCGGGAAAGGACGCCGGCAAAACCGCGAAGGTTTTAGTCGCTATTCCGAAGAAAAACAGGGTAGTGGTCGACGGCGTAAACGTACAGAAAAAACATAAAAAAGCAAGAAGCGCGCAAGAAGTTAGCGAGATCGTTAATCAATCCGGTGCGATAGACGCTTCCAACGTAATGGTAGTTTGCCCCGTTTGCGGGAAGGCGACCAGAGTTGCTTACAAGGTAGAAGGCGATAAGAAAGTTCGCGTATGCAAAAAGTGCGGCGCTGTGCTTGATTCCGCTAAAGAAGCCAAAGAAGTAAAGAAAGAAGCGAAGAAAAAATCGAAAAAAGCGGCTGCCGACAAGGCTGAAGCGAATTAACGGAGGGAAGTTAAATGGCAGAGAAGAAAACTCAGGTTGCAAAGGTAACCGCAACCGAGAAAGAGCCGAACAGAATCAAGACTCTTTATAAAGAGACAGTCGTCCCCGCGCTTATAAAGAAATTCGGTTATAAAAACGTAAACCAAGTTCCGAAACTCGTTAAGATCACCATCAACTCGGGTCTCGGCGACGTAAAGGACAACGGAAAGAGCATTCAACTTGCTCAGGAAGAACTCCGTAACATAGCAGGTCAAAAACCCGTGCTTACCGTTGCTAAAAAGTCGGTCGCAAACTTCAAGATAAGAGAAGGTCAGAACGTCGGTATGAAGGTAACTCTTCGCGGTACGAGAATGTATGAATTCTTCGATAAGTTCATATCTATCGCGCTTCCGAGAGTCAGAGACTTCCGCGGCGTTTCCACCAAATCTTTCGACGGCAGAGGAAACTACGCCATGGGCGTTAAAGAACAACTTATCTTCCCCGAAATTTCCTACGATCAGGTAGAAAAGATCAGAGGTTTCGATATTTGTTTCACCACTACCGCAAATACCGACGAAGAAGCGAGAGAACTTCTTCGCGCACTCGGGATGCCGTTTGCGAATAAGTAAGGTAAAGGAGTTTTAAGATGGCTAAAAAATCAATGATAAACAAGCAGCAAAAACCTGCTAAATTTTCCACCCGCGCCTACACGAGATGCAGCATCTGCGGTCGTCCGCACGCTGTTTTGAAAAAGTACGGTATTTGCCGTATCTGCTTCAGGAATTTAGCCTACAAGGGCGAGATCCCCGGAGTTAAGAAGGCGAGTTGGTAAAGGAGGATACAAGTATGACAGACGTAATTGCGGATATGCTTACGAGAATCAGAAACGCTTTGGCGGCTAAACACGAAACCGTCGAGATTCCCGCGTCCAACACCAAAAAGGCTATCGCGGAGATACTCTTGAACGAAGGTTATATCGCCGGCGTCGAGTATGTCGAAGGCGTTCAAGGCACTATTAAGATCACCTTAAAGTACAGCGGAGATAAAAAGGTCATCACCGGCTTAAAGAGAGTCAGCAAACCCGGTCTTCGCGTTTACGTAGGTGCGGACGAAGTTCCTTCGGTTTTAGACGGCTTGGGAATCGCTATTTTATCGACTTCCAAGGGTATTATGACCGGAAAGGACGCTAAAAAAGTTCATCAGGGCGGAGAAGTCCTGGCGTACGTTTGGTAAGGAGGTAACAAAATGTCGAGAATTGGTAATGCGCACATCGTTATCCCCGCAGGCGTAACGGTAAACGTTAAAGACGGTGTTATTTCGGTTAAAGGTCCGAAAGGCGAACTTTCGCTTAAATACGATACGATCATCACTCCGAGTATCGAAGGAAACGTACTCGTATTCACGAGAGCAAACGATTTAGGTCCGACGAAAGCGAAACACGGCTTATACAGAGCGCTCACTTTCAATATGATCAAGGGCGTTACCGAAGGTTTCCAGAAGAAACTTATCGTAAACGGCGTAGGTTGGAAAGTAGCAAAACAGGGAAAGAAGATAGTCTTAAACGTAGGCTTCTCTCACCCCGTCGAAGTAGAAGAGATCGCAGGCATCGCGCTTGACTGTCCTTCGCAAACGGAAATCGTCGTTTCCGGTATCGATAAGGAAAAAGTCGGTCAGTTCGCCGCTATGGTAAGAGGTATCAGAGAACCTGAACCTTACCACGGATACGGTATCAGATACGACGACGAAGTTATCGAGAGAAAGGTCGGTAAGGCTGCCGGTTCCAAAGGTTAAAATTTAAAGGGCTTTTAGTGGGCGCATTTTGATTCGATGCGCCTGCCGAGTGCACCTTTCGGTGCGAAAAGTAGTTAAAAAACAGGAGTAATCATGATTAGTAAAATCAATAAAAACGCAGACAGAAAAAGAAGACATAAAAGGGTAAGAACCAAAATCAAAGGTACTGCGGAATGCCCCAGACTTTCGGTTTACAGAACTCTTACCAACATCTATGCTCAGATAATCGACGACGTGAAGGGTAACACCATCGTTACGGCGTCTACCTTGGATAAAGAACTTAAAGGTACTTTCGAGGGCAAAGATAAGAAGGCGCAGGCGTTTGCCGTTGGTGAACTTCTTGCGAAGAAGGCAAAGTCCAAGAAAATCAAGGCTATCGTTTTCGATAGAGGCGGTTATCTTTACACCGGACGCGTTGCGGCACTCGCCGACGGCGCAAGAAAGGGCGGACTTGAGTTCTAATAAAGGAGAATACTTAAAATGGCAAGAGAAAATAATAAAGGCGCTAAAAGAGTTGAAGAAAACGACGGTTTGATCAAGAAACTTATCTCCGTCAACCGCGTAACCAAGGTCGTTAAGGGCGGTAAGAACATGAAATTCGCGGCGTTCGTCGTCGTAGGCGACGGTCAGGGCAAGATCGGTTGCGCTCTCGGTAAATCCACCGAAGTTCCCGCGGCTATCGACAAGGCTACCGCCAAGGCGAAGAAGAATATGTTCTCCGTATCTTTACTCGGAACGAGTATTCCCCACGAAGTTTTAGGCGAATTCGACAGCGGTTCGGTTTTAATGCTCCCCGCTGCGGAAGGTACCGGCGTTATCGCGGGCGGTCCCGTTCGTGCGGTCATGGAAGCGGTAGGTATTACCGATATCAGAACGAAATCTCACGGCACTAACAACCCCATCAACTGCGTTAAAGCGGCGTTAGAGGGCTTAAAGGCTTTGAGAACTGCGGAAGAAATCGCTGCGATCCGCGGCAAGTCCGTAGAAGAAATCAACGGTTAAGGAGGAACTTACAATGGCTAAAAAGGAAA
>CAMPBJ010000115.1 GCA_946637575.1 uncultured Clostridia bacterium
GCTATCGCGGAGTACGAGACTACGCGACTAGGTTTACGGAGCTTTTCGATATCGACTAGTAACGCGTACTTCGCTCGCGCGCTCGTTAAGTCGGGAAAGTTTCGAATACGCGAAAAGATACGGACCGGTCTTTCTGCGGGTAAAACGTCGGTACAAAGGAACGTAGCGGGCTTCGGGAAGCCGGGACGCGCGCGTACTGCGCTTGTCTACGTACCGCCCGAACGATAGAAAGAGCGCTCCGAGAGATAAAATAGCGGACTAGGCAAAATGGCGAAACAACCGAAAAAACAAGCGGTTACCCGACGCGAGCTCGGAGAGCTTGGGCTTTCGGGGGTTGACAGTACGAAAAGCAAAGCGCCGGCGTATCGACGCAATAAGCGAAAAAAAGAGATTATCGAGATACTTTCTAAGAATCTCGGGAACGTTACCGCCGCGTGCGAGAAGGTCGGTATCAGTCGAGCGACGTTCTACGACTGGCGACGTACGGACGCGGACTTCGACGAAGCGATAACGGAGATAAACGAGCGGACGTTAGACTTCGTCGAGGGACAGTTACTTAAAGGTATTAGCGCAGGTAACGCGAAGCTGATTATCTTTTACTTAGTGAATCGCGGAAAGAGTCGCGGATACTCGCGAAAGCCGGAAGAAGCGGAAGTCCGCGACGTAGACGCGGCTACGACGGCCGCGGAGCTGGCGCGAGCGCACTTAGAAGCGCTCGGTATCGCGCCGAAGGGACTACCGCTTGAAGAGTTAGCGCGACTTGTCGCGGCGAAAGTCGCGGAGGGCGACTAGTTGAGTAGTCAAAGCTACGAAGAAGTAAAAGCGCGCGCGAGAGAAGTAAGCGCGCTCCGCTCGTTAGTCGGTCGGGAGATATCGCCGCTTCCGGCAGTCGTCGACGCGAAGCGTCGTCGCGAGTGTACGCGGGATCTTCGAAAGTTCCTTTTAACCTATTTCCCGAAGAAGTTTAAAAAGCCTTTCGGAAAAAATCATCTACGCTTAATCGCGGAGATCGAGCGCGTAGTTATCCAGGGAGGAAAGCAAGCGGTCGCGATGCCTCGCGGAAGCGGTAAAACGACAATCTGCGCCGCGTCGGTCGTCTGGGCGCTCGTTTACGGTTGGCGTCGCTTCGTGGTCGTCGTCGCGGCGAATACGAAAGAGGCGCGGAAGTTACTTAAAGCGATATCGTCGCACTTTACGCAAAGTCCGACGCTCGGAGCGGACTTCCCGGAAGTCTGCTATCCGCTCGCGAAGCTTCGCGGAAGCGCGCTTCTCGCTCGCGGGCAGTTATTCTACGGAGAGCCGACAGACGTACTTATAACCGCCGATTCTCTCCGACTTCCGACGATACGCGGCTCGAAAGCGTCGGGCGCGACGATAGCGGCGTACGGAGTCCGCGCGGCGATACGCGGTCTTACTACCGAGAATCCCGACGGTAGTACGGACCGTCCCGACTTACTCTTTCTCGACGACTTACAGACCGACGGAGTAGCGGTTAACCCCGCTCGCGTCGCGGCGTTAGAGACAACCGTATCGGGCACGCTCGAAGGACTTGTAGAAAATGGCGGCGAGCTCGCGCAGTTGCAGACGTGCACGGTACGCGCTCCCGACGACTACTCCGACCGTACGCTTAACCGCGAGCTCTACCCAAGGTGGAACGGTCTACGGTTTTCGTCGCTCGAACGTATGCCCGAGCGCTTAGACTTGTGGAGAGAGTACCGGTCGATCTGGTTTGACGACGAAAAGCGCGCGTCCGAGTTCTACCGAGCCCATCTCGACGATATGCGACGCGGAGCGGTCGTAAGTTGGCCGGAGGCGTATACCGGCGAAAAGTACGTCGATACGCTCGAGTACTATATGGTTAAGTGGTGCGATAACGAGCGCGCTTTCTTCGCGGAACAACAAAATACGCCGCTCGAATCCGCTACCGGTTCGGTTAAACTTTCGGCGAAAGAGATACTTACGAAGCTTAACGGATACGAGCGCGGAGTACTTCCGCGAGATACCGTTAAGCTTACGGCGGCGGTCGACGTGCACGCGGATATACTTTACTTCGCGGTCGTCGCGTGGTCGAGCGCGTATACCGGTCGTATCGTCGACTACGGTACTTTTCCGGAGCAAGCGCGACGATACTTCGTTAAAAAAGACGGCGGGCTCGATACGCTCGCGCGCGCTTTTCCGAGTCTCACGTCCGACGGTCGCGTCGCCCGCGGTCTCGGTATCCTTTTCGAAGAGCTCGCGGACCGCGAGTATATCGTCGAGGGTGAAGAAGACCGGCCGGAAAGCGCGCGGCGTAGCGACCGTATACTAGTCGATACCGGATGGAAGCCGGAAGTAGTCGAAAATACTATACGTATTACGGACCCGAGACTTGTACTTCCGACGAAAGGCGTATCGATCCGCGCGGCGCGGTCTCCTATGCGTGCCTGGGCGAAGCGTCCCGGTCGTCTTTTCGGCTGGCACGTTATCGACGAAAAGACCGAGCGAAGCGCGCTCCGTACGCTTTTAGTAGACGTTAACTACTGGAAGACGAAAGTACACGAAGCGCTAGCGTTAACGCCGGGGGAAGCGGGCTCGCTTTCGCTTTACGGCTCCGATCGAGACGCGCATAGAATGTTGGCGGAGCATCTCGCCGCCGAAGTCGCGCGACTAGTGGAGTACGCTTCTAACCGCGTCGTCGAATGGAGCGCGAATATTAACCGACCGGATAACCACTTCTTCGACTGTGTAACGTATAACTACGCGTGCGCGTCGACGTTAGGACTTTATACGAGCGACGACCCAAGGAGGCTTAAAGAGTGAACGAGAGAGAGCAAGAGAAGTTAGCGTCTATCCGAAAGCGTATTAAAGTAATACGCGACGCGCTCGAAGACCCTTCGCTTATTACGGAGCTTACTATCGACGGAGTCGCGGAAAAGGTCAACCGGTCGGAGCTTCGCGCGGAGCTTCGCGAGCTCGAAGCGGAAGAAGACGCGATAACCGGCAGCGGGCGCGCGAGAATCTACGGAGTATCTTTTAATGAGTAAGACTAGGAAAAAGAATATTATACGACGTACTTTCGACGCGCTCGGAGCGGGCGTTAAGTCCGCTCGGTCGACTTTCTTTTCGTACGAAGCGGTCGAGCCTAGCGCGACGCGACGACCGGTCTATCTGTCGAATAAGAGCGAAGACGACGAGCTCCCAGCGAGTAAGAGACGCGCTCTTATCTCGGAGAGTCGCGACGAGCTCCGTAACTTTACTATCGCGGGCTTCGCGCTTCGTAAGCATTTACAGTTCGTAAGCTATTACAGATTTTACGCCGATACGCCTAACCGGGAATTTAACCGGGCGTTAGAGCGTCGCGTCGAATTGTGGAAAGACCGTCGCAACTGCGACGCGGCGAAGCGGTCGAACTTCGACGAGCTTATTACGCTTATCGAATCGCATCGAGCGGTAGACGGCGACGTCGGTATACTGCGACTGTCTAACGGTCGTATACAGATTATCGAAGCAGACCGTATTAAAAACCCTCCGGAAGTTGGCGATATTGTCAATAATACGGACTGGGTGCAGGGCGTAAAGCTTTCGCGGA
>CAMPBJ010000116.1 GCA_946637575.1 uncultured Clostridia bacterium
ATGGGCGGCGTTTGTATCGCGCTCTACGGGTTCATCGCGGTATCCGGCTTAAAGATGATCCAAAACGTTGACTTAAACGACAACGGCAACCTCTTCGTAGTATCCGTTATCCTTATCGCTGGCGTAGGCGGAATGAGCCTTACGTTCGGCAGGATCACGATCACCGAAGTAGCGTGCGCGCTTATCCTCGGCATCCTTACGAACCTCCTTGTAGCAAAGGGCAGAAAGAAAGCCGAAAAAGAAGATAAATAACCTAAAAACAAAACCGCGCCTTGCATTTTTGCCGGGCGCGGTTTTCAGGAGATAAAATGAAAGAGTATAAAAACGTACATATTTTAGATCATCCTTTAATAAGACACAAACTTGCGATCGCGCGCGACAAGAACACCAAGACCAAACAATTCCGCGAGATCATCAGCGAGATCGCGATGCTTATGGCGTACGAAAGTTTTAAGGAAGTTCCGACGCAGGTCGTCGAAGTCGAGACTCCGTTAGAGAAAACGGAGCAGACCGTCGTAAAGGAAAACTCCATAGCGATCGTACCTATTCTCCGCGCGGGGCTCGGCATGGTGGACGGGATATTGACGCTTTTCCCCGCGGCAAAGGTAGGGCATATCGGATTATACCGCGACGAAGAGACGTTAGAACCCCACGAATACTACTGCAAACTTCCGACGCATATAGACGAAAAAGTCGTTATGGTCGTAGACCCCATGCTTGCGACGGGCGGAAGCGCGTGCGACGCGATAACGCTCCTTAAAAAACGCGGCTGCAAACATATTAAACTTATGTCCATAATCGCCGCACCCGTAGGCGTTGAAAAGGTTGCGGAAACGCACCCCGACGTAGATATTTACGTCTCGACGTTAGACAGATGCTTAAACGAAAACGGGTATATCCTTCCCGGTTTAGGCGACGCCGGAGACAGGATCTTCGGAACGAAATAAGAGAGAAAAAACGATCGAACGCCCGCGACGGAAAGTCGCGGGCGTTTTGAAGTTTTAAATGCGGAAAAACAAAAGATTTTGTTTTCTTGACCGTAATAAACCTTGACTTTACAGTTTATAAGTAATAAAATAAAATAGTATAGATATAAGGGGTATTTTCGGAAATGAAAACGGATCTCAACGCTAAAACGAAAGAAGAAAGACTGTCGGCTCTAAAAGAAGTCCTTAAAACCGCCGAAAAGCCCGTCTTCCGCGATAACGACGCAAATAATCACATACATACGATATATTCGTTTTCGCCGTACTCTCCGACGAAAGCCGCGTTCATGGCGTACTCTGCGGGGCTGACTTCGGCGGGAATAATGGATCACGACTCGCTGTCCGGCGCGGAAGAGTTTAAGGAGGCGTGCAGGATTTTGGGGTTAGGCTCTACCTGCGGCATGGAGGTAAGGGCGAAGTTCGACCGCGGATTCGGGAGAATAAACCACCCCGACCAGCAAAACTGTATCTATATGTCCGCACACGGCGTTCCGAAACAAAGCATAAAGCCGTTCAACGACTACATGGCGTTTTACAGAGAAAAACGGTACGAGCGGGACAGAAAGATGTGCGATATCATTACCGAAAAGTACGGTAAGTTCGGTCTGACCTTAGACTTCGATAAGGACGTGTATCCCATATCTTGCGCAAGCGAAGGGGGGAGCATCACCGAAAGACACCTTCTTTTTGCACTTGCCAAAAAACTTGCGGACAGGTTCGGAAGATCCGACGATTTAATAAACTTTTTGGAAGAAGACTTAAAACTCGGAGTATCCGACAAGATAAAGGGGTTTTTAAAAGACGAAGAAAATCCGCACTTTTTGTACGATCTTTTAGGCGTTTTAAAAGCCGACACGAAGTTTTTCTATATCGACGCGACCGACGAGATGCCGACCGCGGAAGAGTTTACCAAAACCGCAATATCCTTCGGCGCGATACCGGCGTACGCTTACCTTGGCGACGTCGGGGATTCGGTAACCGGCGACAAGAAAGCGCAGAAATTCGAAGACGACTTTTTGCCAGAACTATTGGACGAAATAAAGAAAGTCGGTATTTATGCGGTAGCGTACATGCCGACGAGAAATACGAGAGAACAACTGAAAAGAGTTTCTTCTCTCTGCAAGGGAAAAGGCTTTTTCGAGATAAGCGGAGAAGACATAAACTCTTCGAGGCAGAGTTTTGCCTGCAAGGCGTTAGCCCTTCCGGAGTACGCGCATTTAATCGACGCGACGTGGGCGCTTATAGGGCACGAGTACATATCTTCCGAAAAAGGACTGAGTGCGGGTATGTTCTCAAAAGAAACGGTCGAAAAGACGCCGGATCTTTACGAGAGGATAGCGATATTCTCAAAAATCGGCAGAAACAGCGTAAAATAATTTTTACATAAAAAAAGGAGCGAAACAATGGGTAATCTTAATTTACAAGGCAAAGTCGCGGTCGTAACCGGCGCAAGTCAGGGGCTCGGAGAGGCGCTTGCGATAAGGCTCGACAAAGAAGGTTGCAAAGTCGCGGTATGCGATTTTAACTTTGAAGGTGCAAAGACGGTCGCAAGTAAGCTTAAAGACGCGATCGCGATCCCCGTCGACGTAACTAACTATTCGCAATGCGAACAGATGGCGAAAACGGTTTTGGATAAGTGGGGAAGAGTGGATATTTTAGTCTCCAACGCCGGCATAGTAAAAAGCGGCGATATATATAATCTCACCCCGGAGGCGTTCGCGATGGTTACGAACGTAAACTTAAACGGCTACTTTAACGTTGTAAAAGCGTTCGCTCCGTCGATGATAGAGAGAAAATCGGGCAGCATTATTCAGATCAACAGCAAGTCCGGAAGAAAGGGAAGCTTTAAAAACGGCGCGTATGCGGCAAGTAAGTTCGGCGGCGTAGGACTGACACAGAGTCTTGCGCTCGAATTTGCGGAGACGGGCGTTCGCGTCAACTGTATCTGCCCCGGCAATATGTTAAATTCTCCGCTTTGGGTAAACAGCCTGTTTAAGCAATACGCGCAAAATCAGGGCATCACCGAAGAGCAGGTCAGGGAAAAATATATAAACCAAGTTCCCATGAAACGCTCTTGCGAATACGAAGATATAGAAAACGTCATGGTATTTTTAGCGTCCGACTACTCGTCTTATATGACCGGTCAGGCGATAAACGTTACCGGCGGACAGCAGATGTAAGGAAGTTATGAAAGAAGACGATTCGCCGCGACGAAGGCGAAAGGAAAAAGAGAAAAAGAAGGGTGCGGTGCTTTTTAACCCCAACCTTTATATACAGTACTCGGCTTTATTTTACCGTTACGACAGGGGGAAAGTGGTAACAAAAAATAGAGAGGTAGAGAAATGAATTTTAACTTAATGCACCCTGCGGAGCAAATCGTTTTGCTTTTAAGCAGAGTCTATCAGAAAGGGCTTACGACGACTTCGGGCGGAAACCTGTCGATAAAAGACAGCGAGGGCGTTATCTGGATAACGCCGTCCGGTATCGACAAAGGATCGCTTACTCCCGCCGATATTTGTAAAGTACTTCCCGACGGCACGGTCATCGGAAAGTACAAACCGTCCGTG
>CAMPBJ010000117.1 GCA_946637575.1 uncultured Clostridia bacterium
CTTACGGACAAAAAGATCGCAAAACGCGTAAGGGATTCGATCCCCGTTATTGCAAACGGCGAAGACGTACTCGCAATATTCGGCGTGGCGGTTTCGGATAAAGTTAAAGTTGACGGGAACACCCGCAATATATTAAAATTACAGTAGAAAAAGGAGAGCTATGGAAAACTACAGAATTCTTTTGACCGAAGAACAAATTCAGAAGAGAGTTAAAGAACTCGGCGAACAGATCACGGAAGATTACAAGGACAAAAAGCCGTTGTTTATCTGCATGTTGAAGGGCGCGGTGATCTTCTTCTCGGACATCATAAGGAACGTCAAGATCCCCGTCGAAATGGACTTTGCAAGACTTTCTTCTTATAGAAACGGCACGGTCAGCGGAGAAATGCAGATGATAAACGATATTATCTCGGACGTTAAGGGCAAAGACGTTATTATCGTCGAAGATATCGTCGACAGCGGGAAGACGCTCTCTTTCTTCTGCGAACTGTTAAGAAAAAAAGAACCCGCTTCCATCAAAATCTGCGCGTTCTCTGATAAAAAAGAAAGACGTGAAGTCGATATCGAGGCGGATTACGTGGGATTCGATATCCCGAACGTTTTCGTTATCGGATACGGCTTGGATTACGCCGAAAGATACCGCGAACTCCCCTTCCTTGCGGAAGTTTTAGATCCGTCTAAAATATAAAAAAAATAGTATACCCAAACACCCCCGCGCTTTTGCGCGGGGGTGTTTTGTTTAAAACCGTTTTTCGTAAAGGTTATCAAACGGGGATTCGGTCGTGGAAAACTGTGAAAACTCCGTCTTTATACTTTACGCTTACGATCTCGTATTTTTTCATCGTTATCTCTTTACTTGTCCCGCATACGGTAAGGTTAAACGTTTTATTCTCTTCCGCCGGGTTAAAAAATCTGAAAACGTACCCGCCGTCTTCGCTTATTTTTACCGTTGGGGTTACGACTTGCGCGTCGGTACAAATATCGGCTGTTTTTCTCCCCGTGCCTATGGGGAACACGCTTACCGCATAGGGCTTTTGGTTAAATATCTCCCCCATTTCGGCAATTTCTTCGACCGAGCCTTTCATTATGCGAAGATTAAAAACGTACCTGCCGTTCTCTATCCTCGGTAGATATCTGTCGGTTGCGTACAACTTCCGCTCGCCCGGAACAGTCCCTTCGCTGTCTATCGGCAGCGGGTGCATACAGTATCCCGCACCGCGAAGCAACGTTAAATATATCCAGCCGTCCCGTACGCTTCCGGAATAAACCCCGTCGTTTATCACGGCGAAAATCTCTCCGCTGCTTTGCTTTACTCCCACCCATTTCTGAAAGGTGATCTCCCCGGACGTCGGCTTGTCTTCGACAATAAACGGGCCGTCGCCCACGGCGACTCCGTTCGGCGCGGGGATCTTTAATTTTACGAGTTTATTTTTTTCGGAAAACTCTACGGTAACTTTCAGATCGATATATTTTTGACCGTGATACTTCCTGTATTCCACGACGGCGTTCGTGCCGTTCAGTTTATAAAACCCCTCGACCGCAGTTAAAACCGCCCCGTCCTCGATCAGGTGTACGGGATACGTCCGATCCTTTGACGCGATGAACGCTTTTGCCTCATCTTCGGTCATAAGCGCAAACTCCGTCGGATCTTTACCCATACCGTTTACGAGTTCTTCGTTACTCATACCCCAAGGATCAGCCGTGTCCGAATACATCGTTAAAGCCGCCGCACGTAAAAGCGGGGTATCTTTTATAAAGCTGTCGAGATCTGCGGGAGCGCAAGGCTTGTCAAACGGCATAAATCCCGCCGTCTTTTCGGAATAAACGGAGAAACGCGTTAACGTTAAGGGTTTTAACTTCGCGTTGAACGCTATCCTTTTTCTCCAGTCCAGATTGAGATTAGACTCTTCCTTTATCTCCTGACAAGGAACTTCTTCGTCTCCAAGGCGGACTTTTGAAAGCATATGATATTCCGTCCAGTTCTGATTTTTAAGCATATATTCCGCTTCGATAGGAACGGTTATTTCATAAGGCATGGGGTTAAATACGAAGATCGGATATTCCCCCTCCTTTGCGGGGGCGTCGGTTGTCGCAAGGTACATAAACGCGTCCGTCCTGTAATCTTTTACTATGCTTTTGCATGCGTCTAAAAGTTCCATGCCGTTTTCTTCGCCGTCCGCTATGCAAGTGCCGGGCAGTATGTCGTGAAACTCCGCCCGTAACAACTTCTTCTGCGCTTTTTTAAGGTCTGTAAGATCCGTTTTGTACCCTGAAAGGAAAGCGACGGAGAGCAGTTTTTCGGTAGAATACAAAAGATTTTCCGCGTCTCTGTGCGCCTGCTTTATCCTTGCCATCGACGAATAGCACCCCGGCATACACGTTACGAGCGAGTGATCTATATCCGCGCTTACTCTGATTTTGTCGTTGAACAGATCTTCAAGCGAACTGTGGATTATTTCCGTGTCGTCGATTTTTAGGTTTGCGATGTCTTTTAAGTCTTTTCTCGACGGTCCGCCGCCGTGATTGCCGACTCCCCACAAAACGGCGTCCACGTCTTCGGCGTCTTTCGCCTGTAACGCAATTTTATTCGCCGCGTCGCCGAGAAGCGATCCGTAACCCTTAAAGTTGGAGTATAACACGCTGTCTCCGCTCGGCGATACCCAGCGATAGAACTTTCCTTCGGGGTAGTTCATCTGATTCTTAAACGGACGGGTGGACACGTACCCTTTGTATCCGCATTTTTTAAGTATCTGTACAAGCCCCACGCTGTGACCGAACGAGTCGAAGTTGACCGCGATTTCGGGCAAAATTCCGAACTTTTCCTTAAAATACTCGTTCCCGACGTTTATCTGTCTGATGAAACTTTCTCCGCACGGCATAAGGCAGTCCGGCTGAATATACCAGCCGCCCATTATCTTCCATTTTCCTTTCTTTACAAGGTCTTTGATTCGGTCGAACAGTTCGGGGCAGATCCTTTCTACGTTCTCGTATAGATCCGACTCGTTATGGCAGAAAATATAATCGAACTCGTCCGCAAGATCGCACGCGCTTTTAAATGTCGCTATGGCTGCGGAGATCCCCTCGTCCCACGTCCATTGCCACACGGGATCTATATGCGCGTTGCATATAAGATGTAGCCTTTTCATAATTTCCCCCCTTATTCTTTGCGGTAAAAAATGCCCGTCGACTTAAAAAAAATTGTCTTTTTATTTATTATACCAAATAAACGGCAACCGTGTCAAAACTGTTTGAAAGTTTCACGTAAACGTGTGTTCCACCTCTCGCCTGCTAAAAAGAAAAGACAGGCTTTTTGCCTGTCTTCCTTTTTGGTGACCCCAACGGGATTCCCGCTCTGTGGCGGCCATACCCGCAAAACAGTCCACTGGACTGTTTTCTTGCCTTCGGCAAGTGCGCGACTTCCCGTCGCTTGCTCCCTATTCGAATCCCGTTGGACATAAAGAAAAGACAGGCTTTTGCCTGTCTTCCTTTTTGGTGACCCCAACGGGATTCGAACCCATGATACCACCGTGAAAGGGTGGTGT
>CAMPBJ010000118.1 GCA_946637575.1 uncultured Clostridia bacterium
AACGTTTTATCAAGCGTTCCGAAAGAAACGCTTGAAGAAAGTACGGTTTCGGGCGGAGAAACCATCGGAAATAATGCGTTCGAAAACTCTCCTGTCCTAATAAAAGTAACGCTTTTAAGCGGAATAAAGGATATCGGCGAATATGCGTTTTCGTATTGCGAGAGTTTGTCGGAGATCGCCTTTCCGAATACGTTGAAACGTATCGGTGAATACGCGTTTGTCGGGTGCGAAAAACTGAGTACGGTAAACTTTTTCGGTACTGCGTCCGAGTGGGCGGGGAACGTGGAAGGACTTAAGTTTTTAGCGTGGTACGGCGGAAAAAACAAGACCGTGTTTTATAACGGCGAAAAAGTAACGGATATAATCGCGCTCGAAGATATAACCGAGATACAGGCGTTTGCCTTTTACAGGACCGAAGCGGAAAAAGTTATCGTTTCGGAAGGCGTAACGAAGATCGGCAGATACGCTTTTCAGGGCGCACAAAACCTTACCGAAATAGTGTTGCCGAAGAGTTTGGATATAATTTTGGAGTGGGCGTTTACGAGTTGCGGTTCGATAGGGAAAGTGTTTTTTAACGGCACGGAAGACGACTGGAACAAGATAAACCTTAAAGAGTCCGGAAACGAAACGCTTTCTCTTGCTACGCGCTACTATTATAGCGAAACAAAGCCGCTAGATAGCGGAAACTTCTGGCACTACGTAAACGGTGAGATCACCGTTTGGTAAAAAACTTCTAAATAAATAAAAAAGGCTACGGGTAGTGCCCGTAGCCTTTTTAAGATTTAAAGATACGGACTGCGAGAGCGGTCATATCGTCGTTATGTTTTCCGCCCGATAAACTCTCCGCACGGGCGATCACGTCTTCCGCAAGAGTTTTCGGGTTTTTAGCGGGACGGGTACGCAGAAAATCGATAAGGGCGGTAGAGTTTTTGAACGCGTCGGACACGCCGTCGGTTACTAAAAGGATCACGTCGCCCGCTCTTACGGTCGTCGTGGAAACGGACGGTCTTAGTTCGTTTAGTATTCCGAGCGGTAGGGAGTTTCCTTCCACGATTTTGATACCCTCTTTCGAGACGACGAACCCGTAAGGCGAGCCGTACTTTATAAAGTCCGCCGTGCCGTGTTTTAAGTCGATCACCGAAACGTCGAGCGCGGTGAATTCGTCCTCTTCGTTAAACGATAAAAGGCGGTTTACCGCGGATAGAATAACTTCGCTTTTTAGCCCCGCTTTATAAAAACTTTCGATAAGTGAGAGGGATACGGACGAGAGTTTTTCGGCCTTCTTTCCGCTTCCCATACCGTCGGATAATGCGATCAAAAACTTGTCTTCTTTAAGCCTTATGACGGAGTGTGTGTCCCCGCTGACGGCTGATCCGTCCTTTTTTGCGGACGCGACGCCGAACACCGCGTCGTACTTTGCCGAAACCTTGAACGTCAGATAACACTTTTCTTCGGTTACGTCGTACTTTCCTGTGAGCATCATATTTTGTCCGAGAACGCCCGATATAAGAAGCGTAAACCGAGTAAGGTTAAATTCGCTCATCATAACGACTGCGCTTAAAGAAAGGTTTTCTTTTTCGCCGTAGATCAGCAGTTCTTCAACCAAAAACCCGTCTTTCGACAGTTCTTTCGTAACCTTTCTTTCAAGTCCCGAGTGGTATTTTAGCATCGTTCCGGACTCGAACGCGACCGTGCGGAGAACTTCCGCAACCCCTTCCGCCTCCTTTGCCACCAGTTCGCGACCCGAGTTTAGCGTGTCTTTTTCTTTAGAATACGAGCGGTAGTCCGAAATAAGCCTGTTTAATCCGAATAAAAGGTTATTCGGTCTTCCGCACTTTTTACCTAACTCTTCGGGGAAGTCGATCAGCGACACCTTTCCCTTTGCAAACCCCACGTCGAGCATTTTGATAAGTTCGTTCGACTCCGCGTTCCCGACCGAGCAGGAGCGTTTGTTCTCGCACTCCTTACAGGTGGAGGAGAACAGTTCCTTAACGATAAGCCGTTTTGCGCTTTCTTCGCTCATTGCGTTCTTTTTGAAAAGTTCGAAGGCGTTAGCCATATCCGAAAAAACGGTGGACAAGTCGTAGAGCCTATTCGAAAGCAGAACTCTGTTTCGGTTGATGCTCTGCCGGACGAGTTGTTTTTCGCGGAACAGGAGAAGTTTTTCTTTTAAAAGCTCGAACGGACGCCTTGGGATGCACGAATATGCCAACGCACCGACGGCAACCGGAGCGATATAATAAAGATCCAGACTTCCGTACACGCCGAAAACCGACTGTGCCACAAAGTCGAATAAAACCACCGCGACCGAAGAGAGATGCCTTGATACGGGCATTAAACTTTCGGCGACCAGTCCGTACATCAAAAACACGGAAGCGTACGTTAGATTGCCGTAAAAAATTGCAAGCGGAACGCCGAGAACGACTGAAATTATGGTTGCCGTTCCGAGCCTGTACACGTAGCAAACGGTAAGGATCGTAAACACGCAAACGCTTTTCCATAGTATCGGAGAGATAAGATTGCACACCCCGACGCCGAGCGCGACCACGCACGCAAAGATAGCGGACAGTTCTTCGTACCCGAGTCTGACTTTAAGCCCCTTTTTAGTGATCGCCCTTAAAGAAACCGAAAGCAGGAAGGTCAAAAGCGCGGTTATTCCTACGGTGATAAGCCGTTTTTCAAACGGTATCGCGCGGGCAGTGTCGCCCAAAAAGACGAATACCGCAAGAGATACCACGGTGTAGAATACCGTTTCAAAAGACGGCTTCGCCCTTAATCTTCGATAGATAAAAAAGACGGCGGGCAAAAATAGCGCGGGCGCAAGCGCGGAGAGTAAAAGTCCGGTCTTTCCGAGAACGAAAAAGCACCCTAAAAAAAGGAGAGGGGTTAAAATAAGCGAACAGCCGAAAGAAAGGGATACGGCAAAAAGCGACGCGGAGTAGATCGACGCTTCGCTCTCAAGTTTCGAAAAAAGCAAAAAGCCCAAAGTCAGCACGAGATATTTTATTACGACGGCGTAGTCGAATCGTCTTGATCTTAACATAATCCACCTTGAATTTATAGGGGAATTATACTATATACGCGCTCATATATTTTATACATAAATGCCGAATTATCGGGGAAAAAGCAGGTTAAACAACCGTAATATGCGGTATAAACAATTCTTTTTGAAAAAACTTTGCATTTTTGCGTTCGCGGTTGTAAAATATAAATGAGATAAAAAAGGAGCGTTTTTATGATAAAAGTTGGTATCGTGGGTTACGGTAACTTGGGTAGGGGCGTTCTACTTGCGTTAGAGAACGCCACAGACATGGAACTTGTGGGTATTTTCACGAGAAGAGATCCGAAAGCCCTTATCCCCGCAAGAAAGTGCGCGGTGTATTCCGTAAACGAATTAGAAAAATTCAAAGGCAAAATCGACGTTTTGATCCTTTGCGGCGGCAGCGCGACCGATCTGCCCGAAACCACCGCGGGGTTTTTAAAAGACTTTAATACGGTA
>CAMPBJ010000119.1 GCA_946637575.1 uncultured Clostridia bacterium
TCCGTAAAGTCGATAAACTCCTTTTCGTCTTCCTCGAAAAGTCCTAAAAGCGAATAGGTCTTCTTTATCTGATTTATGTCAGCGCCCGCGCTTTTATCGCCCTTTGCTATCTTTGACTTTATTTCCTTGAAGTATCCGTAAAGATTCGATATCGCAAGCGCGGTGTTTATGTCGTCGTCCATCGCCCTGTCGAACTCTTCGTCGATCGCCTTGTTTTCGCCCGCTATAAGAATGCCCTTTTCCTTTGCGGAAAGTATGATTTTATAAAACTCCGCAAGGTGCTTTTCCGCCTCGGGAAAGAGTTGATCGGTGATATTTATATCCCCGCGGTAGTTGGTCTGCAAAAGCGCGAACTTGATGGTTTCCGCGGAATACTTATCCAAAAGGTCGCGGAGAAGAAGGCTGTTGCCCAAAGATTTACTCATCTTCTGCCCGTTTACTTTGATAAGTCCGTTATGTATCCAGTAGTTCGCGAACGGCTTGCCGGAGAGCGCCTCGCTCTGCGCGATCTCGTTTTCGTGGTGCGGGAAGATAAGGTCTCTTCCGCCGCCGTGGATATCTATCCTGTCTCCGAACGCCTTTTTGTTCATCGTAGAACACTCGATGTGCCAGCCGGGACGACCTTTGCCCCACGGCGACTCCCAGTAAGGTTCGCCTTCCTTTGCGGACTTCCAGAGCGCAAAGTCCAAGGGGTTTTCCTTTAACTCGTCGTTATCCACCCTTACGCCGTTCATCGCGTCTTCTAAATTCCTGTGCGAAAGTTTGCCGTAGGACGGAAAACTTTCGACGCGGAAGTACACGTCGCCCTTCGCGGTGGCGTAGGCGTGCCCTTTTTCGATAAGTTCTTCGATAAAGTCGATTATATCGTGAATACACTCGGTCGCTTTAAGCCACACGGTGGGTTCGCCGACTTTTAATCTCGTCATCTCTTTATCTATGACTTTTATCATATTTTTAGCGTACTCGTCCGCAGGAATACCTGTTTCGTTCGATTTTGCTATGATTTTATCGTCAACGTCGGTGTAGTTTCTGGCGTAAGTAACTTCGTACCCCTTCTTTTCAAGGTACTTCCTTAAAATATCGTAAATTATCGCCTGATAAGCGTGCCCGATATGAGCCTCACCCGAAACCGTGATACCGCACGCGTACATTTTTACCTTTCCGTTCTCTAACGGAACGAATTCCTGTTTTCTGCCCGTAAGGGTGTTGTAGATCTTCATACTATTTCCCGTCTTTTCCGTTTATTTGTTCTTCTAATTTTGCGATGCGCGCCTTTAACTCGGCGATCTCGTTTTCAACGGGATCGGTCTTTTCCTGTTCTAAGTCGCACACCTTTTCGCCGTTGATCCTGACAACTTTCCCCGGGATACCCACGACCGTAGCGTAAGGCGGAACTTCTTCCAAAACGACCGCGCCCGCGCCGATCTTCGCGTACTCGCCGACGGTAAACCCGCCGAGGATCTTCGCGCCGGCGGAGATTATCGTTCCCCGTTTTATCGTCGGGTGGCGCTTGCCTTTTTCCTTACCCGTGCCGCCTAAGGTAACTCCCTGATAGATGACGACGCCTTCTTCGATCTCCGCCGTCTCCCCGATAACTACGCCCGAACCGTGATCGATAAACACGCCGCCTGCGATCTTCGCCGCGGGGTGTATCTCGATACCCGTTCTGAACTTCGCGAACTGACTTATGATCCGCGCGAGAAGTTTCAGTTTTATTTTATAGAAAAAGTGCGCTACTCTGTGAGAGGAGAGCGCTTTAACGCCCGAATAGGTAAGCCATATTTCAAACTTATTGCGGGCTGCGGGATCGTTTGCTTTTGCCGCTCTTATGTCGGCGCGTAATCTTTTAAACATACTCTAATTATATATAATACCACTTAATCGCGTATTTGACAATCAAATGAGAAAATTAGTAAACTTTTACTCCGCTGCTTTCGATCGCGTGTTTTAAATCTTCGGGGAAGGACTTATCCACCACCATTATGTCGATGTCCCTTAAAGTCGCGAAAGAGTACGGCGTTTTCTTGTTTACCTTCGACCCGTCAAGTAACATTAAGACGGTGTCCGCCTTTTCGATGACTTTCTTTTTGACTTCCGCTTCCGTCTGCATGCCGCACGTAAAAGAGCCTGTCTCCCTGTTAAACCCCGTCGCCGTCATTACCGCGACCTGAATATTTATCTTGTCGATAAAATCGAGGCAGGTGTTTCCTACCGTGATAAAGTTGTTACGGCGAAGATCGCCGCCTAAAAGCGCGACTTTGGGTTTGGACTTCCTTATCACCGTCTCCGCGATAACGAGCGCGTTCGTTAAAACGTAGTAGTCTTCGTCGGGAAGTGCGCGGGCAAACGAAAGCGTCGTCGAACCGCCGTCGATAAACACGCAACTCGACGGCTCGATGATCCCCACCGCCTTGTTCGCTATCTCCGCTTTCTCCTGCGCGTTATATACTATCCTTTCCGCAAAGTCCGCCTCTTTTGCGCGAAGCACGCTATCTACCGAGATCGCGCCGCCGGGGATCTTTAAGATCGCGTTTTCTTCTTCGAGTTTATTTAAGTCCCTACGGAGAGTCATCGAAGAAACGTCTGAAAAGGCAACTTCTAAATCGTGAAGGGATACTTTTCCGTTTTTGTCAATGAATTCTTTAATCAATGCTAATCTGTCTTTCATAATTATTTTCACTCCTATTTGTTTATATATTACAACAAAACGCAACGAAACGCAACAGTTTTGTTAAAAAATTACAAAATTATCTCCGAATTATTGATATGATTTTGAAATTTTTTCACTATTTAAGTTTTGCCGCGAAAATTATTGCTTTTATTTTTAAAAGTTTGTATAATGTTTGTGATAAAAAATTTCATCGGAGAATTATAAATGATTGACGTAAAGCGTATTTACGAAGAAAAAGAAAAACTCACCGAACTCCTTAAAAGAAAGGGGTACGACGCGGATTTCGATACGATTATTTCTACCGACGAGAAGAGAAGAAAACTCGTCGCCGAGGTCGAAACGCTTAAAGCGGAAAGGAACAAGGTTTCCGCGGAGATCCCGAAACTTAAAAAAGAGGGAAAACCCGTAGAAGGCATCTTTGCGGAGATGAGAACGCTGGGAGATAAAATCGCGGAGTCGGACGCCGAGATAAAGGCGCTCGAAGATAAACTCTTCAATCTTATCGCGGTGATCCCGAATATTCCGGACGAAGACCTTCTCCCCGGAGAAAAGGAAAACAACCAAGTAATAAGGATCGTGGGAGAAAAGCCCGAATTCAAGTTTAACGCTAAAAATCACGTCGATCTTTGCACTAAACTCGGAATTATCGACTACACCCGCGGAACTAAACTTTCGGGCGGCGGGTTCTGGCTCTACCGCGGAGACGGCGCGAGATTAGAGTGGGCGCTTTTAAACTTCTTTATATCCGAACATTTAAAGGACGGGAACGAATTTATCCTTCCCCCGCACCAACTCTCGTATAA
>CAMPBJ010000120.1 GCA_946637575.1 uncultured Clostridia bacterium
AAAAACGCCCTCTTCTTCGTCGTACTTTAAGAAAAACTCCTTACCGATCGCGGTTTCGGCGTTAGTTCTTATCCCCTTTTTATTGAACCTGTCTATCGCAAGTCGTCTTAAAAAGAGCATACTCACCGCCGAAACGACGATAAACGCCGGCACGGTTATATACCACTCCAACCCGAAAATCGCAAGGATCAGCGAAACGAACCCGCCGATCGCAAACCAGACGGAAACGAGTTCGACGGTTATAAATTCGACGATAAGACACAATGCCGTTACGGCAAGAAAAATATAAACCCACAAAGTCATTTTTGTTTCCGAAAAGTAAATTACTTTCCGCCCTTTTTATTTTTTTTCAGAACTTCAAGGAGTTCCGTAAGCCTGTCAAGATCGTCGCGCGTGTAGTAGTCGATATAGATCCTTCCCTTGTTGTCGTTGCCTATCGCGTTGACCTTCGTGCCGAACACCCGTTGCATATCCGCGATAAGTTCTTTAAGTTCCGCGGAAAGCGGGGCTTTCATCTTCTTTGCCTTCTTCTCTTCGGGAGGAATAAAGTAGTCTTTAACTATCTTTTCAAGATCTCTTACCGACATACCTTCTTTGACGGCGTTGTTTGCCATCTTTATCTGGTCTTTTTCGGGAACGGTAACGAGCGTTCTCGCGTGCCCCGCCGAAAGTTCGCCGGATATTACGAGTTTTCTTACTTCGTTTGAAAGGGATAAAAGACGGAGCGTGTTCGCGATCGCAGGTCTCGACTTGCCGAGCCTTTCGGAAAGATCTTCCTGCGTCAAGCCGTACTCTTCCATAAGCGACTTCATCGCGGTCGCCGCCTCTATCGGATTTAAGTCTTCCCTTTGCAAGTTTTCGATAAGGGATATTTCTTTTATCCGCCTTTCGTCATAATTTTTAACGATGGCGGGTATGGTTTTAAGCCCCGCTATCTTACTCGCGCGGAATCTTCTTTCGCCCGCGATTATCATAAACCTGTCGCCCGACCTGTTTACGATGATCGGCATTATAACGCCGTGCTTTTTGATCGACTCCGCCAACTCTTCGAGCGCGGTTTCGTCGAACATCTTTCTCGGCTGGTTCGGATTCGCGAATATCGTGTCGATATCTATCTCGCTCACCGTTTCGCCTCTTCTTTCCCTCTCTTCGTCAAATAAAAAACTCTTGCCGTAATCTTCTTCCGTCTCGGAGAAAATCGCCGAAAGTCCTTTTCCTAATCCCCTGTTTTTACTCATTTTTATCACCCGTTTGACCTTTTATCCTTTTTCGTTATTCAAAGCGTTTTTTCGGTTGTCTCGACAAAAACTCTTCCGTAAGCGCAAGATACGCTCTCGCGCCCGAACACTTGGTGTCGTGTAACATTATCGGAACACCGTGGCTCGGCGCTTCGGAAAGCCTTATGTTTCTCGGAATCACCGTTTCAAACAGCCGTTTTCCGAAAAACTTCCTTATTTCCGCGGAGATCTGACGCGATATTACCGCGCGGTTGTCGTTCATCGTAAGCACCACGCCTTCGATCTTTAAGTCCGGATTATCGTGCTTTATAACGAGTTTTATCGTGTTTAAAAGTTGGCTTAAACCTTCCATCGCGTAGTATTCGCTCTGGATCGGGATTATTACGGAATCCGACGCCGCTAACGCGTTCACCGTGATAACGGAAAGCGACGGCGGACAGTCTATCGTAATAAAATCGTAACATTTCTTCGCCTTTTCCAAGGCGTTCTTTAAGATAAAGTCTCTGTTCTTCTTGTAAACGATCTCGACTTCCGCCCCCGCGAATTCGATGGACGAAGGCAGAATATCAAGCCCCTCCACGCAGGTTTTAAGCACCGCGTCTTCAAGCGGAACGTCTTCCATCAAAACGTCGTATATCGAGTTTTTGACGTCAGCCTTCGTTATCCCTAATCCGCTCGTCGCGTTCCCTTGGGGGTCCATATCCACGATAAGACACTTAAATCCCTTTTGCGCAAGGTACGCCGACATATTTACGCACGTCGTCGTTTTTCCGACTCCGCCCTTTTGGTTTGAAAAAGCAATTATCTTTCCCATTTTTCTTCCTTCCGTTTATTATTCGCCGTCAGACTTTTTTTCGTCCTTTTTTTCCTCGGTCATTTTTTCGGGCTTTTCTTCTTCTTTCTTTTTTCTTGCGGGTTTAACTTTTTCAGCGTCCGCTTTTTCGGAGTTTTCCGCGTTTTCTTCGGCGATCTTCGAACTTCTTTCCATTCTGCCGAACGGATCTTCGGAAAGCGCGTTTTCGTTACCGTCCATAAACGCGATTATCTCTTCGACGCTTTTTCCCGCCATGATCATTTCGACTTCTTCGGAATAGATCGTCTCGCGCTCTACCAAAAGCCGTGCCATAGTGTCGAGAAGTTTTCTGTTTTCGCCTAAAAGTTTTCTCGCCTTTTGCAGCGCGTCTTCGACGATCTTCCTTACTTCTTCGTCAATAAGCGCGGCGGTCTCTTCGCTGTAATTTACGTGCGACGCCATATCCCGACCTATAAAGATCTCTTTTTCAGAGCCGTAAGATATAGGACCGACCTTTTCGCTCATACCCCACTCGGTAACCATAAGTCTTGCGCGCTTACTTACCGCCTGAATATCTCCGCTCGCACCGGCGGATATATCCTTGATCACAAGTTCTTCCGCTACTCTTCCGCCGAGCGACATAACGATATCGTCTAAAAGTTTCGCTTTCGTCAAGTGGTTGTCGTCGGTATCGGGGCGCGTCATCGTGTACCCCGCCGCCTGACCGCGCGGGATTATCGAAACTTCGTGGACGGGATCGCAATTCTTTAAGAGTTTTGCAAGTATCGCGTGTCCGGACTCGTGGTACGCCGTAATGCGCTTATCCGTTTCCGTAACGAGCCGCGATTTTTTCTGCGGACCGAGAACGACTTTGTTGATGCCTTCGTATAAATCCTTGTTCGTTATCGCCTTTCTTCCCGCTCTTGCGGCAAGGATCGCCGCTTCGTTTAAAAGGTTTTCTAAATCCGCGCCCGAAAAACCGCTGGTGATTCTTGCGACCGTTTTAAAGTTGACGTCCTTTGCCATCGGCTTGTTTCTCGCGTGGACCTTTAATATCGCCTCTCTTCCCTTAACGTCGGGAATATTGACGTAAATCTGACGGTCGAATCTGCCGGGGCGCAAAAGCGCGGGGTCTAAAATATCCGCGCGGTTTGTCGCCGCCATAACGATTATACCTTCGTTCGTTTCAAATCCGTCCATCTGGACTAAAAGTTGGTTTAAGGTCTGTTCTCTCTCGTCGTGTCCGCCGCCCATACCCGTTCCACGCTGACGACCGACCGCGTCGATCTCGTCTATAAACACGATACACGGCATACTCTTTTTCGCCACATCGAAAAGATCTCTCACTCTCGACGCGCCGACGCCGACGAACATTTCAACGAAGTCGGAACCCGACATAGAGAAGAACGGAACGCCC
>CAMPBJ010000121.1 GCA_946637575.1 uncultured Clostridia bacterium
ATATGAGAAAGACCGCACCGCTCGGAGATCCTATCGAAGTAACTCTTCGCGGGTACGAGTTGACGCTCAGAAAAGCCGAGGCGAAGTGCGTTAAAATGGAGGTGTCGGACAAATGAAAAGATTTGCGTTAGCCGGTAACCCCAACTGCGGTAAAACGACGCTTTTTAACGGACTTACGGGATCTACCGCGCACGTCGGCAACTGGCCGGGCGTTACGGTGGATAAGCGCGACGGCGTTTACAAAAAACTGTCCGAACCCGTTGCGATAATCGACCTTCCGGGTATCTATTCGCTTTCTCCATATACTCCGGAAGAAGTTATAGCGAGAAACTACGTTTTAGACGAAAAGCCTGACTGCGTTATAAACATCGTCGACGCGACGAACTTGGAGCGTAACTTGTATCTTTCGACTCAGATACTCGAGATAGACGTTCCGGTAGTTATCGCGCTCAACATGATGGACGCGGTCGAAAAGGCGGGGGACAGGATCGACGAAAAGGAACTCGAAAAAAGGCTCGGCGTTCCGGTAGTCAAGATCTCCGCGTTAAAGGAGACCGGCTTAAAAGAACTTATGGAAAGGGCTTTTGCCGAGAGCAACAAGGAAAGGAAGGGCGTTACGGTCTTAGACGACTCCGCGCTTTCGCACCTAATCGGCGACGTAAAGATCGCGCTTAAAGGTCAGAACGTCGAAAACCCCTTGTTCCACGCGGTAAAACTCGTAGAGAACGACTCTTTGGAAGTCGAAATGCACAAAGACGCCGTGAATATGATAAACGAATTCAAGGCGACTTATAAAGACGACGTGTTCGGAGACGACTTCGAGGCGCTCATCGCGGACGCAAGATATAAGTACATAGCGAAAAACTTCGCGTCGGTCGTGTCGAGAAAAAATAAGGAAAAACACGCGATGACGAAGTCGGATAAGGCGGATAAAGTCTTAACGCACAAGATCTGGGGTATCCCGATCTTCCTCGTGATTCTATTCGCTATTTTCCACTTGACTTTCAGCGAAGACTTCCTTTATTTAAGTAAAATCTTCGCGCTTCCGAGTTTAGAAGACTTGGGACTTTTGACAGAGGACGGAGAATTTATCAACTTCGGCGTAAAACTGCTGTCCTGCGTTTACGACGGGGCGGTGTTCTCACCGGGCGTTATCATAAATAACCTTTGGAACGAAGTCATCGTCGGCGAACTGTTCGGCTGGATCACCGGACTTATCGAAGGCTCTTCGCTAGCCCCCTGGGCGATAGGACTTATAAACGACGGTATTCTCGAAGGCTTGGCGGCGGTTTTATCCTTCTTGCCTCCGATACTCGTACTCTTCCTGTTCTTCTCTATTTTGGAAGACTCGGGATATATGGCGCGTATCGCGTTCATTTTGGATAGGGCGTTCAGAAGATTCGGACTTTCGGGCAGAGCGTTCATGCCTATGATAATGGGCTTCGGTTGTTCCGTTCCCGCTATGATCAACACGAGAACTCTTGCGGACGACAAGGAAAGAGCGGCGACCGTCAGGGTAATTCCGTTCTTCTCGTGCGGAGCGAAGTTGCCGATACTTACCGCGGTCGCGGGTGCGATAATCGCATACTTCGGCATAGGCAACGCGGACGCGATCACCTTCGGTATGTACGTTTTGGGTATCGTTGCGGCGATCCTCGCCGTTCTCATTATGAGAAACACGACCTTAAAAGGCGACACGCCCCCGTTCATTATGGAACTTCCCGCGTATCACTTACCGCAGTTTAAGAACCTTATGGCGCACCTTTGGGATAAGACCAAACACTTCGTTAAAAAGGCGTTTACCATCATCCTTGCGTCCACGATCCTTATCTGGGTGTTAAGCCACTTCTCGTTTACATGGGAACTTTTAGAAGACGAAAATGTTAATCAAAGTATTCTTGCGCAGATCAGTATGCTCTTCCAGCCCATCTTCACACCGCTCGGATTCGGCAGTCAACTTGGAGAATTTGGTTGGGTGTTCGTGGTCGCGGCGGTCGCAGGTTTAATCGCGAAAGAAAACGTTATCTCCACCTTTGCCACGCTTGCGGGTTGCCTTATCGCTATTGCAAGTTTAAACTTCGGCGGACTCGATATCGAGGCGGAAGATGGTATCGACGCCGTTCAGGCGATGATACAGGCAACGGGTATCACAATTCCCGGACTTCTTTCCTTCATCGCGTTCAATATGACGACGATCCCGTGCTTTGCCGCGGTTGCGACAGCAAAAGCCGAACTTCAGGACAACAAACGTTATAAAGGAACGCTCGTGTTCTGGATAGTCGCGTCCTACGTCGTATCCAGCGCGGTATTCACGATCGGAACTTGGTGGTGGACCGTGTTCATCTGGGCGGCAGCGGCGGCTATTGTTGCGACGTGCATCGTCCTTTGGAACAAGAGAAATAAGAATAAGGCGGGAGCCTAAAGGTAAAAAATGGGAGTTTTGGAAATTTTAATTATTATCGGTTGCGCGTTGCTTGTTTCAAGCGTTATAATAGGTGCGATAGTACGGAAAAAACAGGGCAAGCACTCGTGCGGATATTATTGCGACGGAAATTGCAGTCACTGTTCTTTTGAGGCGCAACATAAAAAACCAAAACAGAATTAAGAAAATGCTCCCGCGACATAACGGGAGCATTTTATAAAGGCGGAAAAAATGGAGAAAAAATACACGGTACTCGGTATGATGTGCACGAACTGTTCTTCGGGCATCGAACGGGCGGTAGGAAAACTTAACGTAGAAAGCGTATCCGTATCTCTTTTGGATAAAGAGATGACGGTTTCTTTCGACGAGAATAAAATCACCGAAAAAGAGATAATGAAGACCGTGCAAAGCCTCGGTTACAGAATCCACCGTAAAGGCGAAAACACGAAAAGCGACGCGGATATTTTAAAAACCCGCTTTATAATATCTCTTATTCTCGTTATTCCGCTTATGTACTTTTCGATGGGGCATATGATAGGGCTTCCGCTCTTTTCGGAAATGCTTTTAAACGATATCATAGCCTTAGCGCTATCCGTCGCGCTTATAGTGTTGCACCGACACTTTTTTTACAGCGGAGTAAAGGCGGTATTTAACCGCTCGGCTAATATGGACACGCTCATTACTCTGGGCGTTGGCTCGGCGTTTATATACAGCGTCGTCGTGTTTACCGTCTCTCTTATAAAAGGCGAGGCGCACACGCATCTTTTCTTCGACTCCGTGGGCATGGTGTTCACGCTCGTTACTTTGGGAAAGTGGCTCGAAGAACTCTCGAAAAAGCGAACGGGGGCGGAAATCGAAAAACTCTCCGCGCTCGTTCCCGATGAAGTAACGGTCTATACGGACGGCGAAGAAAAACGCGTAAGGCTGTCCGAGGTAAAAACGGGCGATATCGTATGTCTCCGTCTCGGCGAGTACTGCGGAATAGACGGCACGGTGGTGTTCGGGCAAGGGTCGGCGGACAATTC
>CAMPBJ010000122.1 GCA_946637575.1 uncultured Clostridia bacterium
CACCCAACCTTTGGTAAACCCGTTGACAAGATAAGAAGAATCGCTGTAAAGTTTTACTGTGCAAGGTTTATTTAAGGAAGAAAGCCCCATTATTGCGCCCATTAGTTCCATACGGTTATTAGTGGTTTCTTCTTCGTATCCTTTAACTATCTTCTCCGTTCCTTTATAAACAAGGATCGCACAGTAACCGCCCGCACCCGGATTTCCGCTGCAAGCACCGTCCGTGTAGATACTGACAACTTCGTCGCTATTTCCTTCGCTCGTGCCGTTTTCAAGTTCAAACGAACGTTTGACGCAGGCGTTAACAGCCTTTTCAACGGTTTTATTTAGGTTGAGTTCGTCGAATACCTTTATCGCCTCAATCGTTGTTCCGCCTTTACTGCAAACTGCGGTAATCAGGTCGTCCAAAGATTTATCTCTGTTTTTTTGTATCATTTTCGCAGAGCCTTCCATCGTTTTAACTGCAAGCGATTTTGACTCTTCTTCGGAAAGCCCCAGTTTAACTCCCGCGTCGATTATCGCTTTTACAAAATAGTAAAAGTAAGCGGGCGAACTTCCGCTGACGCCGGTAACCGCACCGAGTTTACTTTCCGGAACGGGAACGACTTCCGCAAACGACGAAAGAAGTTTAAAAATAAACTCTCTGTCCTCACCTTTAAAATCGCTTGCATCCACACCGACAGCACCCTCGCAAATGGAACACGGCGTGTTCGGCATACAGCGAGCGACTGACGCGTTCGGAAAACTCTTTTTAATGTTTCCGATTTTAACTCCCGCCATTATTGAAATCAGTTTAAGCGGCTCGTCCGTTTTAATTTTTTCAAACACTTCCGAACTGTTCTGCGGTTTTACAGCAAAAAGGATAAATTCTGATTTATCTTTTATTTCCTCTATGTTTAACGTCGTTTCAACACCGAGCGCGGAAACTTTTTTTAGCTGTTCGCTCGATACGTCGTTTACGATTATTTCTTTACTCGACACGACGCCTGCATTTATAACGCCTTTAATGATCGAAGTTGCCATAAAGCCCGCACCGATAACGCCTAATTTAAATTTGTTTTCCATTTTTACCCTATTTTATTTGACTAAAAAAATATTTTATTATATAATCATTATGCTTTTAGGGGAGTGGCTCAATTGGTAGAGCAGCGGTCTCCAAAACCGCCGGTTGCGTGTTCGAGTCGCGTCTCCCCTGCCACGTCGTCGCAAGACGATGTTTCAAACGGATTGTCTGTCGGCAATCCGTTTTTTTTACGTCTGCTCCTCCTTCTCCCCAAAAAATCTTTGCTTTGCAAATCTTTTTCGGGGTCCCCTTTTCATTATTAAGTTTAACTCAATAATTTTTGTGATATATTCACGCAACCGTCTCCGCCGTTTGCTGACTGCTCCGCTTTGCTACGCAGGATTTAATTATATTATCCTAATATAACGGTAACTTCTGCGGATTCTTTGTTTGAAATAACGACATTGCCGTCTATCTCTTTTCCGTCGAGAAGTATTTTTTTGACAGAAGAGCCGTTTTCGGACGGATTTTTAAAAGTAATATTATACGTTGTTCCCCTGAATTTTCTCGTTGCAAAGGCTTGTTTCCATGCGTTCGGGATACAAGGTTCGATCTTTAAGCCATAGAACGTGGGCTTTAACCCGAAAATATACTCCATTGCCGCTAACATCATCCAGGAAGAAGTTCCGGTAAGCCAAGAGTGTCCCGCCTGTCCTTTCTTTAACGCCGCAGGGCCTTTAATGTTAGAACTATATACGTAAGGCTCCGCTACGTAAGTATCAACACCGACTTTTTGCACGACGTTATGCGGGATCAGATCTCTGTATAATTTATAGGCGCGCTCGTGATGACCGAGCATACACTCCGCGATTATCGCCCAGGTGTTTGCGTGACAGAAGACGCCGGCGTTTTCACCGACGCCGGGTTGAGCGAAAGTTATCTCGTTTTCTTTTGACGGATAATTCCTTGTAAGCGGCGGATCAAGTTTTATAAGCCCATAACCGCAGTCAAGCCTTTCAAAGACTTTATCCATGCAAAGTTCTTGGCGCTCTTTTGTCGTCGCCCCGGATAACACTGCCCAAGTTTGCGAGTTGAGCCAAATTTCACCGTGCGGCTGACCTTTCATACCTATTCTGAATCCGTCGTCCATAACTGCGCGAATAAACCACTCACCGTCCCAGCAATTCTCGTTTATCGCCTTGATTTGCTGTTCCTTTATCTTTTCGTATAAACTGTAATCTTTGCCCAAAAGTTTTAAGAGTTCTATCGCGTTACTGCACGCTAAAACAAGTTGTTCGGACGCAAACACAGATTCGCCTTTTCCTTCTCTGCAAACGGTATTTAGAACGTCGTTCCAGTCGCTGTTCATCATAAGCGTTATGCCGTCTTTTCCGAGATTATTATTCGACCACTCTATTGCTTTTAAGATATGTTCTAAAACAGTACCTTCACCACCGTCGAAGTACGGAACGGTTTCAAATAAGAAGTCGGTTTTACCCTCTTCCATTACCACGCGATACGCACCGTAAACCATCCAAAGATGATCGTCGGATCTGTCGCTTATTTCCGACGGAAAACGTTCTTCCGGATAAAAACTGTGAGTCGTCTTACCGCATTTAAATTGCTGAGCAATAACGAGTTTGATCTTTTCTTTTGATCCTTCTAAATCGTAAACCAAATTAGAAAAACAGTCCTGCATAGTATCGCGAACACCCATGCCGCGCACCGTTCCGGTCGCATAATAAGAAAGGTTTCTGCTGACCTCGAAGTTAACGAGAACCTGTAAGGCGTTCCACGTGTTCATCATACGCGCGCTGTCGTCGTCGGGAATATTTACCTGGAAGTGCGAAAGCCTATCCTCCCAAAAATCTTTTACTCCGCTGAACAGTTCGTTTGCAAATCCTTTCTTTTTAAGTTCTTTCGTTGCGTTTACGGCGTTATCTTCCTGTCCGAAAGTGCCGAGATAAACGTTAAGCGTTTCGGTCTTGTTTTCCTTTAAGGAGATATCGAAAGACATCGAGAACATCGCTTCACCGCCGCGTAATTCCTTATTCGAGCACTTACCGAGTTCTACGCCCAATGGATTATTAAGACCCCTGTATGCACCGATAAAATCGAACCTGTCCCCGCAATAAGAAGAACATTTTCTGTCTGCGGTAAAGAATACGAACGGCGTTTCGTCCGGTCTTCTTTGCATATCCGGGAAGTATTCGTAAACGAGGGCGTCCGCTTCATTATCGTAAAGGATGTTCATACTGTTTTTGCAGTAACACTGCCATTGAACTTCGCGGATATATTCCATCATACCCATTTCCTGACAGGCGAAAACGGTTATATCTCTGTCGTCCTCGGAAGTTATTTCAAGATTATAGCATAGAGCGTTAGTCTTTCCGACAAAACACTTTAATTTCGCTCTGACGCCGTCTTTTTCTGCAT
>CAMPBJ010000123.1 GCA_946637575.1 uncultured Clostridia bacterium
ATGCTCCGTATCCCCGTTTAATCTTAAAGAAAGTCTGTCTATACCCCATAAAAAAACTCCGCCGAGCAAAAAGCCGACCGCCGCCGGCACAAAGGAAAACGCACCGAAGTCTTCCGAACTCTCGATCGCCGGAATAAGCAGCGACCAGACGGACGCCGCGAGCATTATTCCGCCCGCAAATCCGAACAAGAAAGCGTTAAGCCTGTCGGACACTTCGCCCTTAAAAAAGAACACGAGCGCAGATCCCAAGGTCGTTGCGAAAAAGATGATGAAAAAACCGAGAAAAACCGTAAATCCGTAGTTTATCATAAGTACACCCCTACGCTATAATATGATTTACGTTTGTCGGTTCGTAACGGCTTTTTAATTTTTTTTAAGATACTGTTTTTCGGTTTATTGCACCCGTTACCCTAAAACCGCAATAAAAAAGCCGACCGAATATAATTCGGTCGGCTTTATCTTTGCGCCTTTTTAATTATTTTTAGACGCCTGAACCTTCATAACGATTTCCAAAATCATCTGGACAACTCTTAACACCGCTACGATAAACTCGCATACGTATGCGATTATGTATGCGTCGAAGACCTGTTTTATGACTTTCTTTTCTTCTTCGTTTAACACTCCTGTTTCTTCTATGGTCTGCATCGCCATTTCGTTCGCTCTCTTTTCGACCGGAATATTGAGCATCGTCGCAATAAAACCGGTAAGAACCAAGAACAAGCCGACGACGATACCCACGACAGAAAACACGCCGGGAGTTGAAAACAGCAAAATGTCAATTACAAATCCCAAAAGCACGACGGGGACGAACATAAGCGGAGCGAAAAGATTTAATATCTGCATGATATTTCTCGTTTTCGCAATCTTGCTTTCGCCTTCGCAAAGTCTTGCCACTCCGACTTTTTGGAGCGCCATACCGACTGCGGTTATCGTATTTTTATTCACGATCCCGCGACGGAGGAATATCGTCTTTTTAGATAGGCTGTAACTGTTGCCGAATATAAACGCGCGAAGCCAACTTGCTTTTGCGACTTTTATGTGCGAAAGTCCTGCCTTATCGAGCGTCTCTCTTGCGACTTCGAGACTGGTTTTCCCCATAGCCGTCGTCATGTGGTTACCGCGTTGGTACTTAATAAACACGATAAGACGCATAACGAGCGCGACGACCGCCATGATCAAAAGAAGCGCGGAAACGATAATATACGTTATCGCAAGCCCCTTTGATATGCCTTGGTCTGTAAAATACTTCAAGATCTCTTCCATAATAAAACTCCTTATATTTTATTTCTCCACACAGGAGATAATAAACTCACCGTCGCCTAAAAGCGTTTCCTTTTCGCCTGCGGACATAAAGAAAGTGTCGCCCTTTTTTAAGGAGACGTCCCCCGCTTTATACTCGCCGTTTATAACGGTTGCGCATACGAAACTGTCTTCCTTTCCTATTTCTTTCGTCCCTTTTAGCCTATACGTTGCAAAGTATTTGCACTTTCCCAAAAGTTCGTCTCTTTCGGGATCGGGAACGGAGTACTTTTTTAAATTCGCGACCGCTTTCGCCTTTTCGACGTGAAGTTCGCGTTTATTGCCGAAAGCGTCCGTCCTATCAAAGTCGTACACCCTGTAAGTTAAAGAACTGTTCTGCTGGACTTCGTACAAGGTTATCCCCGCGCCTATCGCGTGGATCGTTCCGCTTTCGATAAAGTAAGTTTCGCCTTTCTTTACCGGAACTTTGTTTAAAATGTCGCAAACGGTCTTGTTCTCTATCGCGGCGGCAAACTCTTCTTTCGTTACGCTCCTGTTTAAGCCGAGGTATAAAAACGCGCCGTCTTCCGCGTCTAAAATATGCCACATCTCGGTTTTACCGAACTGCCCCTCGTTTTTCAAGGCGTAGTCGTCGGACGGGTGTACTTGAATAGAGAGCGGTTTTTTTGCGTCGATAAGTTTGATCAAAACCGGGAAAAACGGAAAGTCATTACAGTTTTCGCCGAAGTCGTCCTTCGTCGCCACGTCCTTTAACTCTTTTCCGTCATATTCTCCGCCGTCGATAACGGACGGTCCGTCCTTATGAAAAGAGAGTTCCCACGCCTCGGATATAATACCGTCGCCGTCTTTTCCGTATTCGGTTTTAAGTTTCGTTCCGCCCCAAAGGTAACTTTTAAGCGCGGGCTTTAATTTAACTTTCATTATTCCTTGCACTCCGTAACAAGAAAATCGAGCAACTTCTTAAAGTCGCAGGTCGCAAGGCTTACGTACTGATCGGCGCACCCGTAGTAAACGTAGAGCGTGCCGTCCTTTACCACCGTACCGGTCGGGAAAACGCACCCTTCGTAGATACCGCAAGTCTCGTAATCCTTTTCGGGCGCCATGATCGGCTCCTTGGTACGCGCTATTATTTTTCTCGGATCGTTTAAGTCGCAAAGCACCGCGCCTACCCTGTAAACGCCGTCTTTATCCACCCCGTGGTACAAGAAAAACCAACCGTATTCGGTCTTTATAGGCGGAGTGCCCGCACCCATGCGCTGAACTTCCCACCACGCCTTTCCGGTCATGAAAAGTTCGGGTTCTTTATATTCGGTGATATCGTCCGTAAACGAGATCCAGATAGACGGCATCTTTACTCTTCCGTCCTTAAACTTGGGACGGGTAAGCAAAACTACTTTACCGTTTATCCTTTCGGGGAACATTAAAACGTCCCTGTCGTCTATATTCGGTTCGGTGATACGACCGAGCTTTTTATACTTATAAAAATCTTTCGTTACCGCGACGTAGGATACTGTTATGTTATCTTTTGCAAAAGACGGAAGTTCTTCGCCGCGAACGTCGGTTTCATCTAAATACATCGGGGGTTTGGAAACGCCTTCTACCCACGGTTCCAACCAGTACTGCCCCGGGGCGTACGCTCTCGCGGCGTACGTTAAATAGTACAAGTCCCCGAACTTAACAAGTCTCGGATCTTCTACGCAACCGCCTTCGGGTTCGTCGTGATTCGGCGCGAACACGGGGCTATCCGAAACTCTCGTAAAATTCACCCCGTCTTTACTTTTAGCAAGTCCGAATACGATCTGATGGCGAACGTCGTTCCCCGCCGCGCGGTAAAGCATAACGAATTCCTTTGAGTCTTCGTCGTAAATTACCGCCGGGTTTAAGACGCACCTGTCTTCCCATGCGTTTTTAGGGTTTGCCTTCAAAATGGGATTGCCTTCGTATTTTTCAAGTTGCATACTATATCCTCTTTTTTATAAAATCCAGTATTATTTGCGTAAGTTTTTCCCCTTCCGCTTTCGTTTCGCCTTTTGCGGTAACGTAAACTTTAAGTTTCGGCTCCGTTCCCGACGGGCGAACGACAAGCGTAAACTTTTCACCGCCGAAAACCAAAACGTCGCTCTTCGGAAGTCCGTCTATGCCTTCTGCATAGTCCTTTATCTCGGT
>CAMPBJ010000124.1 GCA_946637575.1 uncultured Clostridia bacterium
CGAAAAGAGTTCGTTTTCCAGTTTCCAGACTTCCCCGTTCGCGCCCCTGCCGTAAGAGGGCGGATCCATTATGATCGCGTCGTACTTCTTTCCGCGGCGTATCTCACGTTCCACAAACTTTTTGCAGTCGTCGACGATGTACCTTACTTTCGGATTTTCAACGTTAGAGAGCGCGACGTTTTCTTTTGCGCGCTCTACCATCGCTTTAGCCGCGTCCACGTGGCAGACGCTCGCCCCCGCTTTCGCGCAAGCAACAGTCGCTCCGCCCGTATAGGCAAAGAGGTTAAGCACGCTAATTTCTCTGCCCGACGAAGTTATGAGCGAACGCATCATATCCCAGTTTACAGCCTGCTCCGGGAAAAGTCCGGTATGCTTAAATCCCATGGGCTTTACTAAAAACGTCAGGTCGCCGTAACTTACTTTCCACTCCGACGGAGTTTTCTTTTTGTATTCCCACTTTCCGCCGCCCGTTTCGCTACGAACGTACTTTGCGGATAGATCGGGGTAACGCTCCATATCAACGGAAGACTTCCAGATAACTTGCGGATCGGGACGGAGAAGGCACACGTCCTTCCATCGTTCGAGTTTATACCCGTCCCCCGTCGCTATTATCTCGTAATCCTTCCAGGTCGCCGCTTTCATTTTAAGTCAGCCTTGTTTACGGTAACGGTAACCGCCGCTCCGTTTATGTCAAGTTCTTTACTAAAACCTTCCGTTTCGCCTTCGGAAACGCTGTCCGCCAAAACTACGCGCTTTAAGTCGGTGCTCTCGAAGGCTTTTCTGATCTTTTCGTCTTCCGTCTTGAAAGTTACGTTGATCCTGTCGACGACCTCGAAGCCGGCGTCTTTTCTCATGGACTGGATCTTTGAAATAAGTTCTCTTTCGATACCTTCCATGTAGAGTTCTTCGGTAACCGTCGTATCCAAAACCACGGTAATACCGTTATCGCTTGCGGAAGTATAACCCTCCGCGCTTTCTGTGGAGATAAGAAGATCGTCCGCGGTAAACTCAAAATCCGCGCCCTTAAAGTTGACAGAATACGTCTTTCCGCTCTTTACCGTGGAAACGACCTCGGCGGCGTTGCAAGTCTCCAAAAACTCTTTGACAAGTCCGAGCTTCGCGCCGTACTTCGGACCTAAAGTCTTTAACTGCGGTTTTATCTTGTAACTTATAAACCCGTCGGCGGTCTTTAAGTATTCGACTTCCTTTACGTTGAGTTCGTCTTTTGCTATCGACAACAGTCCTTCGGTAAGTTCGGTCTTTCTCTCCGAGCAAACGAAGATCTTCGAAAGCGGTTGACGGTTTTTAAGGTTAGACGCGTTTCTGCACGCTCTTCCGAGATTTACTATATCTAAAACGTTCTGCATACCGTCTTCCAAGTCTTTGTCGATATATTCGTTCGGAATACTCGGGAAAGAGCAAAGGTGCACCGAGATGGGCGCGTCCTTATAGAAATTCGGAACTAAATTCTGATAAATGCTCTCCGCAATAAACGGAGTGAACGGCGCAGAAAGTTTCGCAACATCGACTAAAACCGTGTAAAGCGTGGTGTACGCCGCGATCTTATCTTCAGTCATTTCGCTTGCCCAGTAACGCTCTCTGCCCCTGCGGACGTACCAGTTCGAAAGTTCGTCCGTAAAGTCCTGAAGCGCCTTCGCGCTGCCGTAAATATCGTATGCGGCTAATCCTTTATCAACCTCGTTTATGACCGATCCGAGTTTGGAAAGCACCCACTTATCCATCAGGGTAAGTTTGCATTTTGCAAGATCGTACTTCGACGGATCGTAACCGTCTATCTCCGCGTACAAAACGAAGAACGCGTAGGTATTCCAGAGCGTACCCATAAACTTTCTCTGCGCCTCGGATACCGCGTCCTCGTAGAATCTCGACGGCAACCACGGTGCGGAACCCGTGTAGAAGTACCAACGTACCGCGTCAGCGCCCTGCTTGTCCAAAACGGACCAAGGATCTACGACGTTGCCTTTATGCTTACTCATTTTGATTCCGTTCTTGTCGTTAACGTGCCCTAAAACGATACAGTTCTTAAATGGCGCTTTATCGAAAAGCAAGGTGGAAATAGCAAGCAAAGTATAGAACCAACCCCTCGTTTGGTCGATCGCCTCGGAGATAAAGTCCGCCGGGAAATGACTCTCGAAGAGTTCTTTGTTTTCAAACGGATAGTGATGCTGTGCAAAGGGCATTGAACCGGAATCGAACCAGCAGTCTATAACGTCCTTTTCGCGAACGAACGTTCCGCCGCACTCGCACTCGAAAGTGCACTCGTCGATATACGGTCTGTGAAGTTCCACGTCGTGATCTAAGTGGCAGAGTTCTCTTAATTCCTTTCTGCTGCCGATAACGTGAACTTTACCGCACTTGTTGCATACCCAGACTGGCAGCGGCGTTCCCCAGTAGCGTTCGCGGGAGATTCCCCAGTCGATAACGTTTTCGAGGAAGTTACCCATACGCCCTTTCTTTATCGTTTCGGGCATCCAGTTTACGGAATCGTTCGCGGCAAGAAGCCTATCTTTTACCGCGGTCATTTTAATAAACCAACTCTCTCTCGGATAATAGATAAGCGGAGTGTCGCAACGCCAGCAGAACGGGTAACTGTGCGTAAACTCCATGGTCTTAAAGAGAAGTTTTCTCTCTTTTAAGTCTGCGATTATAAGTTTGTCCGCGTCTTTAACGAAGACGCCCGCGAACTTCCCGCAGCGCGCGTCCATTTTACCCGCGGTATCGACGAGTTTGACGGTATATAAACCGTACCTGTCCCCTACGATATGGTCGTCTTCGCCGAACACCGGCGCGATGTGAACGATACCCGTGCCGTCTTCCATGGTAACGTAGTCGGCGTTAGTTACAAAGTACGCTTTGCCGTTCGCCTTTTCGATCTCGTCTTTAACGAAGTCGAAGAGCGGTTCGTATTCCGCGTATTCGTAATCCGCCCCAAGTTTTTCGGATACGGTCTCGTAATTTTCAAAGTACTTGTCGACCAGCGCTTTCGCTAAAATAAAGTGCGTGCCGTCTTCGGTCTTTATCTCAACGTACGTTTCCTTTGGGTTCATGCAGAGCGCGACGTTGGAAGGAAGCGTCCACGGAGTCGTCGTCCAGGCAAGGAAATAGGTGTTGTCCGCGCCCTTTCTTTTAAACGCCACGAAAACCGAAGTCTCTCTAACGTCCTTATACCCTTGCGCGACCTCGTGCGACGAAAGAGCCGTTCCGCAACGCGGACAGTAAGGAACGATCTTATAGCCCTTATATAAAAGCCCCTTTTCCCAGATGGTTTTTAACGCCCACCACTCCGACTCGATATAATCGTCGTCATAAGTTACGTAAGGATGTTCCATATCCGCCCAGTAACCTACGCGTTCGGACATCTTTTCCCACTCGGTCTTGTACTTCCAGACCGACTCT
>CAMPBJ010000125.1 GCA_946637575.1 uncultured Clostridia bacterium
TGTCGATGGTTTCCCCACTCGTGTCCTCAAAAGCCCTTTGGACAGCCTGTTTTTGCGCTTCACCCTCTAAACCTACAAGTTCTGCTCTCGCTCCGTAAATACAAGCCGCGGCATACGCGTCGCGCATAGATTCTTTTATCGATCTTAACTTCGCGTCGTTGCTTGAAAATGCGTTTCCGAAGTAATCTTCCCAACTGTCGATATGCCTGTTGGTTTTAGAATAGTCGTAAACGATGCCGAGCGTTCCGTACATATAAGGAACGGAGTATTCAAGATTCGGATCGTACTCTCTTGCGCTCTCTAAGTACTCTTCCTTAAAAAGCCCTTCTTCCTTTACGTCGATAATAGAAGTATCTATCTTCTGCAAAAGATTTTTGCCGATAAGATACTCTACCATATAGTCGCTGGGGCAAAGCAGATCGTAGTCAGCCTTTCCGCCTTCTACCGCGGTCTGAATATTTTCGACCGCCTCGAAAGTTTCAAGCTTCACTTTGACCTTCTTTCCCGTCTCCTCTTTGTACCACTTCTCAAAACTCTCGAAAATGCTTTCGTCGATGTACTCGCCGGGCATATAGAGTTTAAGCACTTCGTCTCTCGGCTCACCGCAGCCGATAAGCGAAACGGGTAATGCGATAAGCATTATCGCACACAAAAGAACGCTGATCAGTCTTTTCATTGTCTTGTCCTCCGTAAGTTATTTTGCCTGTTTTTTTTGTTTTTTATTTTTAATAACGTTATAGACGATAAGTACGACGAGCACCACGACGAAAATGATCGTCGAAAGCGCACGCACTTCGCTCGGTATTCCCTTCTTCCTGAGACTCGAATAAACGAACGTCGAGATCGTATCGATCCCCGCACCGTAGGTGTTTATGTTGGTTATAACGAAGTCGTCAAGAGAAAGCGTAAACGCCAACGCAAAGCCCGAAAGCATCGCCCCCGCAAGTTGCGGTAAAAGCACGGTAAGTAAACTTCGCATAGGTCCTGCGCCGAGGTCCATACTCGCCTCTAAAAGATTAGGATTAAGTTGTTTTAATCTCGGCGATACGGTAAGAATAACGTACGGCGTGGTGATCACGGTATGCGCGATGATAAGCCATGTTAAACCGAAATTTACGGGGATCTGTATCATATCGCGTAAAAACAACATTAAAAGGAAGAATCCCATCGCCGTAACTATTTCGGCGTTTACGACGGTTATTTGCGAAGACGCGTCAACCATGGCGCGCGTTTTACGTTTCATATAGTGGATACCGACTGCCGCTGTCGTCCCTAAAACCGTTGCAAAAAACGCGGAAAGAAGACCTATTAAAAGCGTGTTTACGGTCGCGTCAAGCAGTTTTTCGTTGTTAAAAAACTTTTCGTATAAACTGAAAGTAAAGTTTCCGAACTCTCCGCCCACGTTACGCGCGGTCGAGAACGAATACACTATTATCATAATAAGCGGAAAGTATATCGCCGCAAGAACAACTAAAAGTATCGCCCATCTGACTATTAAGAAGATAACGGAAGAAGACTTTTTCATGCTTTACTCCCCTTCGGCGCTTTTGCCGTTCTTGACGATAAGAAGTTGCTGATGAACACCACGATCACGACGATCACCAAAAGCACGAAAGAGAGCGCGGAACCGTAACCGTAGTTGCCGTAGTTCTGATTTTCAAATAAACTTGCGATCTTCGCGCCGAAGACGGTAACGTTTGCGTCGCCCATCATCCTCGTAATCGCATATGAACTGAATATCGGCATAAACATCATACTGACGCCGCTTATAACTCCGGGTATGGAGAGCGGCAGCGTAACTCGCGTGAACGTCCTAATATGGTTAGCACCCAAGTCTTTAGACGCCTCTACGTAACTTCTGTCCATATTTAAAAGCACGGTGTAGATCGGCAGCAACATATACGGGAAAAAGTCGTACACCATACCGATAACTGCCGCCCAGTATCCTTTTTGCAGCCCCATCATCGCCAGAAGCGACTGCAGGGCAAAGATACGGAGCAAAAAGTTTATCCACATGGGGATTATAAAGAGCAAAGACAGAATCTTCATCTTGCTAAACGGTTTCGAAGCAAGAATAAACGCCACGGGATAAGCTAAAAGTAAACATATCGCGGTAGACACGAACGCTATTTCGAGCGTCGATAAAAGTTGTCTTAAGTTTTCCGCGTCAGAAAAAACGTGCGCAAAATTACTTAAAGTAAAAGCGCCGTCTTCCCCGCGGAAGGCGTAAACCAAAATAAGTACGAGCGGAACGATAACGAAAACGAGCGTTACCGCAAGATAAGGAAATGCAAACGCCGTAGGGCGAAATGTTTTCGCTTTTCTACGCATTTTCGGTTTCTCCTTCGCTGTCGGGATCGTAATGTTCTAGCCTGACCTTACTTCCGTCGATAAGGATACCAACCCTGTCGTCCATATCCCACTCGTCGGCGGTATCGACGTAAAAATCCTCGTCTGTGTCCGTAAACACCTGTACCTGATAGTAAGAACCCTTATATACGCTCTGCGTTACGTTCGCACCGATAACGCCGTCTTTTTCGTGGTCGGTAAGCGTTATCGCGGTAAAAGGAACGTAAACAAGCACGGTATCGCCCTTCTCGAACCCGTCCGTCGGGATTTCGAAGTCCCCGCCGCAGAAAGATACGCGGTTTTCCCCCGTAACTTCGCCGAAGTGCTTGTTTATCGTAAGCATCTTCTTCATAATATGGATGCTGTCGGGACTTAAAATCAAAGAAACTTCCGTTCCCTTCGTAAACTCCTTTTGCGACTGAACCGTAAACTCATAGCCTAAAACGAGAACTTCCATTTCGTAATAAGTTCCCTTGAACACCGAAGAAAGCACGACGCCGTCAAAGTGCCCGTTCCCGTGTCCGTTCTTTATTTCTATATCTTCGGGACGAATAACTACGTCTATCTTCTCGTTCTTTTCAAACCCTTTATCCACGCACTCGAGCGATTTGCCTAAAAAGGATATCGAAAAATCCCTTTCCATAATACCCGAAAGGATATTCGACTCCCCTATAAAGTTCGCGACGAATTCGTTGCTCGGCTCGTCGTAGATCTTCTTCGGCCTTGCCATCTGTTGAATAACGCCGTCGTTCATTACGACGACTATATCGGACATTGTAAGCGCCTCTTCCTGATCGTGAGTAACGAAAATAAAGGTGATGCCGAGTTCTTCGTGCATCTTCTTTAACTCGATCTGCATTTCCTTACGCATTTTAGAGTCAAGCGCGCCCAAAGGTTCGTCTAAAAGCAAAACTTTCGGTTCGCAAACGATCGCTCGCGCGATGGCGACTCTCTGTTGCTGACCGCCGGATAGCGAATTTACGTCGCGGTAGCCGTAATCTTCAAGTCCAACGAGTTTTAACGCCTTATTCACCTTCTCGGTAATT
>CAMPBJ010000126.1 GCA_946637575.1 uncultured Clostridia bacterium
CTTATTATTTCGGGACGTGTCCCTACGATGATCAAAAGCTTCAGTTTTCCGTTGTTTTTAAACATTTTCATTTTCTCCGAATTTATTTTATCAATATTTAAGTTCATCATTTAGAAATTTAACATAATCAAAATCGTCAAGATATCTTTTGTTTTCGGTATACTTTTTAAATAATATCTTTTTTGTTTTATTCGCCATAAGTTTCCCGTGAAAGTAGCTTTTATTGTATATATCAAGCTTAACTATGTTTTTACCGGTTAATTGACATTTTTTACCGGTTATTAATACTTTATTTTCGTATTTAAGATTAAAAAATCTTTCCGCAAGTTCTTTAGTCGGCCCGTCGTTTGTGGGATATTCCCAAACGATAAAAAGATTATTAAAATTTACGCGTTTCGATCTTTCTACCCACTTTTCCTTTGCCTGTTCAAAAGTTTCATAGTGCATAAAGTACAATCTTACTGATTTATCAGCAAGCCTTAATATGCCGATCGGATACGTAATATTAGGTTCAAATATTTCTTCCGGGGTAATTTTTAAAAAATCCTCCAGATTCTCCAAAAAAATTAAAAATTCTTCTTGATCAAAAAACATATTTATGGTAGGCGATAAAAACCGAAGTTTTAAATCGTGGTACATTATACCGCCTACACAATTAATACTTATTATTGATGGGTCGGGATTTTTTAACTTTTTATTTCTTCTAGTTATATCCCCCCTCAGTTTTTTGTTGTGCAAGTATAACAATTTAGAATATAATCTTTTTATTAATTTAGGCATTTCTATTCTTCACACCTTTTCGAAAAATGTATCTGGTTTATTGTTGTCAAACAACTCGTTTGCCCACATGATGGTGATAAGATCTTCCGTGTCGCTTAAATTCAGTATGCTGTGCGTGTATCCGGGAAGCATATGAACTGCCTCGATCCTTTCCCCCGAGACCTTAAACTCCATTACCTCGTTTGTTCCGATCTTTCTTTCGCGGATAAGAGCGTTGCCCTTTACCACGATAAAAAACTCCCACTTCGTATTGTGCCAGTGCTGACCTTTAAGTTTCCCGGGCTTACTTACGTTGACGGACACCTGTCCGCAGTTTAACGTCTTTATAAGTTCGGTAAAACTCCCCCGCTCGTCCGCGTTGGTACGTAGCGGTACTATAACTTTTTCTTTCGGTAAATATGATAGATAGGTGGAATAAAGTTTCTTTTCAAAACTTCCGTTCGGGATCTCGGGGATCACAAGCGTTTCGGGTTGTTTTTTGAACTCTTCCAAAGCATCGACGATTTCCCCCAAAGTAACCTTATGCGTTACGGGAACGTAGCAATATTTTCCGTCATTTTTGGGGACTGGGGTAAGTTCTTCGTACTCTGCGCGGTGCTCTATCCCTTGGAGAGCCGCTTTCATTTCGTCTATAAGATCATCTATGTATAATAGTTCAATTTCCGCGTTTCTGTCGTTTACTGTAAAAGGGAGATCGTTTGCGACTGCGTTACAGAAAGTCGCTACTGCGGAATTGTAGTTATGGCGACACCATTTACCGAAAAGGTTCGGAAAACGGTAGATAAGCACCTTTGCGCCGGTTTCTTTTGAATACTCAAAAAACAATTCTTCGCCCGCTTTTTTGCTCCTGCCGTATTCGCCGTCGTACCTACCGATGAGCGTTGCCTGTACGGAAGAAGAAAGCATCACGGGGCATTTGTTGCCGTGTTTTTTTAGCATTTTTAGAAGTTCGCCCGCAAAACCGAAGTTGCCCTGCATAAACTCTTCTTGCGTTTTAGGACGGTTGACACCCGCAAGGTTAAACACGAAGTCCGCTTCTTTACAAAAACGGTCCAAATCTTCTTTTTTTGAGTCTACGTCGTACTCGAAAACCTCGTCTATCACGATAGGCGTGGTTCTGTCTTTTCCGTCTTTAATATTTTTCAGGCTTTCGCAAAGGTTTCTGCCGACAAACCCCTTCGCCCCGGTAACTAAAATCTTCATTATTTCTCCGATTTTTTGAGTTCTTCCCTTATATATTCAAGACTTAAAAGTTTTTCTTTCACCTGTTCTTTATTTAAAAGTTCGGTGTTATTCGAGTTGAACTCGGTAAGGGTGTTGCGTTTTTCGTTACCTTCCTTAAAGTACTTGTCGTAGTTAAGCCCTCTGTTATCGCAAGGCACGCGGTAGAATTTGCCCATGTCAACGGCGTTCGCGCACTCTTCGTTAGTTAAAAGCGTTTCGTACATCTTTTCGCCGTGACGTATACCGATAACTTTTATGTCTTCCTTTTTGCCGCCGAAAAGTTCGCACACCGCTTCCGCTTGGGTTTGTATGGTACAAGCGGGCGCTTTCTGTACGAGAATATCTCCGTTCTCGCCGTGCTCAAAAGCGAAAAGGACTAAATCTACCGCCTCGTCAAGACTCATAATAAATCTCGTCATAGAAGGATCGGTTATCGTGATAGGTTGTCCGTTTCTTATTTGATCTATCCACAGGGGAATTACGCTACCGCGACTACACATAACGTTGCCGTATCTCGTACAGCAGATTTTGGTGTTTTTACTGTATCTCGACTTTGCCACGGCAACTTTTTCTTCCATTTTTTTGGAAGTTCCCATAGCGTTTATGGGGTACGCCGCCTTGTCGGTAGATAAGCATATGACGGATTTCACACCTTCTTCGATAGCCGCCGTCAGAACGTTGTCCGTACCTATGATATTCGTTTTTACCGCTTCCATCGGGAAAAACTCGCAGGACGGCACTTGCTTTAACGCGGCGGCGTGGAAGATGTAGTCTACGCCGTGCATCGCGCTTCTGCAAGATTCTAACGACCTGACGTCGCCGATATAGAACTGGATTTTAGAGGACTCTTTCGGATACTTTGCCTGATATTCGTGTCGCATATCGTCCTGTTTTTTCTCGTCACGAGAAAAGATACGAATTTCTCCGATATCCGTCTTTAAAAACCTGTTCAGAACGGCGTTTCCGAAACTCCCCGTTCCTCCCGTGATCATAAGCGTTTTCCCTGTAAATAACGACATATTGCTTTTTGCTCCTTTATAATCTCCACCAGATAAGCCCGCTGTTTGTTAAATCCTCGATTTTATACAGGCCTTTAACGTCGATCAAAACCTTTCCGTTTTTGCTACCCGAATATAACTTCTTTATATCTTCGAGCGAAAGCGCCTTAAACTCGTTATGCGCGACCGCGACTATAATACAGTCGGCGTCCTTTACATCTTCTAATTTAGAAAGTTTTACACCGTATTCTCTTAGCGCGTCGTTCTCGTTTGCCCACGGATCAACGACTTTTGGTGTAATGCCGTACTCTGAAAGCCTCTTTATGATATCGTTTACTTTACTGTTTCGCGTGTCCGGGCAGTTTTCCTTAAA